>JAEULX010000018.1 GCA_016793685.1 Bradyrhizobiaceae bacterium | reverse complement strand
CCTCCGACACGTAGCCGGTGACCTTGGCCGCGAGGGTCGCGTTCTTGGCGCCGACATAGGCATCGTCCGTCGAAACGATAAAGCGGCCGGTCGTCCACCAGTAGGCGCCGTACCAGGCGCCGCCGCCCAGCGCGAGCAGTGCGCCGAGCATGAGCGCGATCTTCTTGGCCGCGCGCCGCCGCGGCTTCGGATCGCCGGCGGCCGCAAGTTGCGCCGGGGTTGTGGACGGAGGCGCGGGGGCGGCAGTGCGATTCGCCGGCACTGGAAGATCCGGCGATTCGATGGGCCGGGAATCCTTGGCGACCGGTTCGTTGGCCCACTTCGCCAGCCAGAGCGTCGCGTCGCTGCCGGACTCGCCGCCCGAGGATTCAGGCGGCCAGTCTTGCCAATCATCGTTCGCATTCGTCGGCGCGGCGTCGGTCTGGCTGCGATCTCGGTATGTCATTGGTTTGCTCGTCCACGAATGAAAAGCGATCTGCGCATGCACCGGCGGAACGCGGGGACGGCCGAGAAACATTTTCCGGCCGTCCCGCTCGTTCGCACCGCCGGTTTACTTCCGCCGGGCGGCATCCGCGGGGGGCGGGCAGGGCCGCGCATCGCCGCGGCGCGCCGCCGATGATTTCAGCGCCCTGGCCATGCCCCAGCTGCTGCTCGCGCCTCCCGACAACATGGCGGCGGTGATCACATCGAACTTCGCGCGGTGCGCGGCGGCCTGGTTCGAGCCGCGGGGATCGCTGCGGGAATAAAGCGTTCTGTGCATTGTCTTGCTCCGATTCTTGGGGGTTAGGGGGGCTTCTTGGGGGTTTGGGGTCATGCGGCGCTTACGGCGGCGCCGCTGCTTTCGGCCGCCCGGACCGCCCGGCCGGGGAGCGAGCGAGCGATACGGTCGGTCAACGGCGCAACGACCTTCGCTCCGATGATTGAGTCGGCCATCAGATCGAGCCACTGGACGGGCCCGATCGAGCGGATCTGCTGGACCAGGAGATTGATGCCGTCCTGCTGGCTGCCGCCGACTGCGAAGGCGGCGAGGCTCAGAGCAATGCCTA
Source organism: Bradyrhizobiaceae bacterium (assembly GCA_016793685.1). GTDB lineage: Bacteria > Pseudomonadota > Alphaproteobacteria > Rhizobiales > Xanthobacteraceae > Rhodoplanes. The sequence goes on along the minus strand of JAEULX010000018.1, from coordinate 2,640 downwards.
ACGCGCGGGCTGCTGAGTGTTTCGCTATTATATTCCTCATGGCGGTCACCTCGATTCGGGCCGGTCAGTTCAGTCCGCGCTACGAAAACAAGTGACTTGCTGCGGCCCTTGTGGTACTGACCAGTAACACCCATCTGGGGGTTTAGTTACTGACCGGTAACACCTGTGTCAAGGGGGAAAGAGATGAGTGCCGTGGGAAAAGTTGTAAGTATCGGAAAGTGTGATGGAAATTCACCGCGTGAGCGAATTGTTGCGGCCGCTTCCGAGCTCTTCTATCGGCACGGTATCCGCGCGGTCGGGGTCGAAACGATCGCTGAAGCCGCCAAGACCAACAAGATGACGCTGTACCGGCACTTCTCGTCGAAGGACGAGCTGGTTGCTGAATACCTCCGGCAATTGGCCGACAAGAGCACCTCGGCCTGGGCGCGCCGCGAAGCCGAGCATCCGGGCGATCCGCTCGGGCAGGTCCGCGCATGGCTTCAGGAGACGGCAGCCCGCGTGACCAAGGGGGACGAGCGCGGGTGCGCCTTGGCGAACGCCGCCGTCGAACTTCCCGAGAAGGATCATCCGGCGCGCCGCGTCATCGAAACCTTCAAGGCCGGACAGCGCGCGCGCCTCATACAGTTATGCGCTGCGGCCGGGCTCGAGGAGCCGGAATTGCTGGCCGAAGAACTCTTCCTGTTGCTCGAAGGCGCCCGCGTGACCGCGCAGAGCATGGGGCCCAGGGGCCTCGATGAGCGGCTTCTCAGGATGGGCGAAAGAATGATCAGGGCGCATACGCGCTGCGACGGTGCGGCCGGACCGCTCCAGCAATAGAACGTCGCGCGCCGCAACGACGCCATCCGCAAGCAAGCAGCGAAACAGCGATGCCGCGACGGCATTATGTCGGCGCGTGCGTCAGGCCGTGAACAAGAGATCGCGCGTCAGCCAGTCGAGCTGCGCGACCTGCTCCAGCGCCGAGCGCAGTTGACTGCGCTCGCGCCCCGACAGGCGCTTTATTGCGACCGCATTCGACGGAGCCGCGCCGCTCGCGATGTCATCGAGCTGTTGGGCCAGGATCAGATCGAGAAACACGCCGCTCGCATCGACCAGGCCCTGCAGATCGTGCTCACCGCCGATTCCCAGGGTGCTCACGGCGGCGAGGCGCTCGGGCGTCGCGCGTGCGAGGACGTGATAACGGATGGCGAGCGCCCGCGCGGCGGTGACGATGCCGAATAGCCCGAGCTTTTTCAGCTCGAGACGCCCCTTGTCCGTGCGGAAGCCGCCGAAGAAATTGAGCCCGAGTTCGACGGAGCCGGCGGATTCGACCAGGAGCTTGATAAAGTCCATCCGGCCTTTCGCCAGGTCGAAGGCGTGGTCGCGCAATCCATTGGCCAGCGTCGCATCGCCGTGCACGCCGCGCAGGTCGAAGAAGATGTCGACGGACAGCAGGTCGTCGGAATTGGAGCGGGTGATCCAGCTCGCGACGCGGGCGCGCCAGGTCTTCGTCGATCCGCGCCATGCCGCGTTCTTCGCCATGACGCCACCCTTGCAATAGGGCAGCCCGACCTCGTGCAGGATATCGGCGAGGTGCGTGCCGAGCGCTGCGAACCAGCGATCTTCCGGGCCATCCGGCGCGCCCTCGGCGAAAAACAGCGCGTTGTCCTGGTCCATCGCGAGCAGGCTCTCGCCGCGCCCGCCCGAGCCGAGCACGGCGACGGCATAGGGGCAGGGCGGGGTCCCCTCTCCAGCCGTCCGCATGCGTTCCTGGGCGATGACCGCGGCTTGGCGGGTCAGCGCCCCGAGCTCGCGCGAAATCACCGCCGCGATGTTCCGCGCCGATACCCGTTCCGCCATCAGCGCCGCCGCCACGCCCGGAAGCTTGGTCCAGGCCGCGGCGAGCGCCGCCACGCTGTCGGCCTGGTTGATCTCATCGCCGAGCGAGACGGCTTCGCCGGCGCGCAGCCGCAGCAGATCCCGCGCCGACAGTGATCCGATGAGGAACCCCGCCTCGTCCGTCGCCCCGAGATGGCGAATCCGCAACCGGGTCATGCGGCCGATGGCGCGGTAGACGAAAGCGTCGGCCGGCACGGTCGCGATTGGCTTGCTCATCAACCGCTCGACCGGCAGATCGAGCGTAGCGCTGCCATGCGCGTCGAACGCGCGCAGAATATCGCGCTCGGTGACGATGCCGACGTCGTCCGGCCGCAGCCGCTGTTCGTTCGCATCTGCGGGGCGGACATAGAGCGAGGACAATCCGTCGCGCAGGAGCCGCGCGAGCGCATCCCTGACCGGCGTGTCGGCCGCCACGACGTGCAGCGGCGCACGCATGATTTCGCGAATGCGATGGCGATACGGATAGCTGTCGATCCGGCTGAAGGCATGCTCGCGGCCGGCGCGAGCCGGCGCGTCGACCGGCTCGATCAGTCCGCCAAGGTTTTGTCCCGCAGGCGTTTGGCTCATGGCGCGTCCGTTAGCCTGATCGCGGTGGCGCGGCGCTCAGGCGACCCCGTCCGGTCTTGCTTCCGCATGCCCGTGCAGCAAAGCCGCGACCGCCTGCGCGTCCATGCGCTTCTTCAGCTCGTCGCAGATGTTGCACATCGTCACGCGGAGATAATTGCGAATGGTCGGATAGTCGCTGCCCCGCAGCTTCTCGTGAAT
>JAEULX010000009.1 GCA_016793685.1 Bradyrhizobiaceae bacterium | reverse complement strand
CTGCGCGGCGTCCTTGGCGGCGGCCTGCTGTTCGGCGGCGGTTTCCGCCTCGTCGACCGTCTTGAGCGCGGCGGGATGCGGCATCGAAATGATGTTGTAGCCGGAATCGACGAAATGAATGTCGCCGGTCACGCCGGTCGATAGATCCGAGAGCAGGTACAGCGCCGCCCCGCCGATCTCCTCGATGCGGACCGTGCGGCGCAGGGGCGCGTGCCGCTGCTGATAGTTGAACATCAGCCGTGCATCGGTGATGCCGGCGCCGGCGAGCGTTCGCACCGGTCCGGCCGAGATGGCGTTGACGCGGATGGCCTGCGGCCCGAAATCGGCCGCGAGATAGCGCACCGAGGCCTCCAGCGCCGCCTTGGCGACGCCCATCACATTGTAGTTCGGCATCACGCGGTTGGAGCCGCCGAAGGTCAGCGTGACCATGGCCCCGCCATGCGGCATCAGCGTCGCCGCGCGGCGGGCGATCTCGGTGAAGGAGAAGCAGGAGATCACCATCGTGCGGATGAAGTTCTCACGCGTGGTGTCGGCGTATCGCCCCTTCAGTTCGGCCTTGTCGGAAAAGGCGATGGCGTGGACCAGGAAATCGAGGCCGCCCCATTCGCTGCCGAGCGTTTGGAACACCTTGTCGACCGAGGCGAGATCGTCGACGTCGCATGGCGCGACCAGCTCCGAGCCGAGCGAATGCGCAAGCGGCTTGACCCGCTTGCCCAGCGCCTCGCCTTGATAGGTGAAGGCAAGGGTGGCGCCTTGCGCCGCGAGCGTCTTGGCGATGCCCCAGGCGATGGAGTGATCGTTGGCGACCCCCATGACCAGGCCGCGCTTGCCCGCCATCAACCCGCCTTTTGCGAAGGGCTGTTCAGACGGCATGATCGCCGGCCTGCGTGGAGGAAATTGAACGACTGCGGGGGGAGCCGCATAGCCGTTGATCTTCATCGGGGTGAGCCCTCCCTCGCGGCGCAGGCAGTCGCGCCCGCGTTCCGCTTGCCCGCCGCGCCGATTCGGCACAGTCAACCCCGATCATTATGTCGTCGATGCAACATCGGGATGACATGGCGGCGGTGCGGTCCCGGCCCGGTGGAGAACCCATTTTCCGCAAAAGATGCCCCCTTTTTCTTATTCGGTGGTGGCGCGGGTTGCCGCCCCTCAGGCGTCGACGTGCTTGAACACGAGCGAGGCGTTCGTGCCGCCGAAGCCGAAAGAGTTGGACAGCACGCAGCCGAGCGTCACGTTGTCCCGCCGTTCGCGCACGATCGGCATGTCGGCGCAGGCGGGATCGAGGGTCTCGATATTGGCGCTCTCGCAGATGAAGCCGTTGTTCATCATCAGGAGCGAGTAGATCGCCTCGTGCACGCCGGTCGCGCCCTGCGAATGGCCGGTGAGCGACTTCGTCGCCGAGATGGGCGGGCACTTGTCGCCCGCGCCGAAAACTTCGCGAATCGCCTCGATCTCCTTGACGTCGCCGATCGGCGTCGAGGTTGCGTGCGGATTGATGTAGTCGATCTTGGGCCCGACGCCCTGCAGCGCCTGGCGCATGCAGCGGGCGGCGCCCTCGCCGGACGGCGCGACCATGTCGACGCCGTCCGACGTCGCGCCATAGCCGGCGATCTCGGCATAGATTCGCGCCCCCCGCGCCCGGGCATGCTCGAGCTCCTCGAGGACGACCACACCGGCGCCGCCCGAGATCACGAACCCGTCGCGGTCGGCGTCGTAGGCGCGCGAGGCCTTCTCCGGCGTCGCATTGTACTTGGTCGACAGCGCGCCCATGGCGTCGAACAGCACCGAGAGGGTCCAGTCCAGCTCCTCGCAGCCGCCGGCAAAGATGACGTCCTGCTTGCCGTTGCCGATGATCTCGGTGGCGTTGCCGATGCAGTGGCTCGACGTCGCGCAGGCGGACGAGATCGAGTAGTTCACGCCCTTGATCTTGAACCAGGTGGCGAGCGTCGCCGAGGCGGTGGACGACATGGCCTTCGGCACGGCGAACGGACCGACCCGCTTCGGCCCTTTGCTGCGCGCGATATCGGCGGCCTCGACGATGGTGCGGGTGGAGGGGCCGCCCGATCCCATGATGATGCCGGTCCGTTCGTGCGAAATCTCGTTTTGCTCGAGGCCGGCGTCGCGGATCGCCTGCTCCATGGCGACGTGGTTCCACGCCGCGCCGCCGCCAAGAAAGCGCATCGCCCGCCGGTCGATCGCCTCCTCGGCGTTGAGGGTCGGCGCACCGTGCACCAGGCTGCGAAAGCCGAGTTCGGCATAGTCCTTGGCGTGCGAGATCCCTGATTTTGCCTCGCGCAGGCTCGCCAGCACTTCCTGGGTGTTGTTGCCGATGCAGGAGACAATGCCCATTCCAGTGACGACGACACGTCTCATTTCATTGGTTCCCGTATCTGTCCGGCTGACCGTCTTAAGGCGCGCACGCTACCGCTCAGGCCTGGTTTGGCTGCATCGCGGCATCCCGGAACAGCCCGACCTTGAGGTCCAGCGCCCGGTAAATGACCGATCCGTCGGCCGAAAGCCAGCCGTCGGCGATCCCTAGCACGAGTTTGGAGCGCACCACGCGCTTGATGTCGATGCCGTACACGACCTTCTTGACCGTCGGAAGAACTTGTCCGGAAAACTTGAGTTCGCCCAAGCCGAGCGCCCGCCCTTTCCCTTCGGCCCCGAGCCAGCCGAGGAAAAAGCCGAGTAGCTGCCACAAAGCGTCAATTCCGAGGCATCCGGGCATCACCGGGTCGCCCTTGAAATGGCAAGGGAAGAACCAGAGGTCCGGCTTCACCTCGAACTCGGCGCGGGCGAGTCCCTTGCCGTGCTCCCCGCCCTTGTCGGCGATTTCGGCGATGCGATCAAACATCAGCATGGGCGGCAACGGCAGCTGCGGCCCGTCGGTGAATAATTCGCCCCGGCCGCAGGCGAGCAGGTCCTCATACTCGAAGCTCGACCGTCGTTTAAGCATTCCCTGTCATCCTCCCCACGGCCAAGCCCGGAGCACGCCGCCGCGCGACGGTTGGCTCCGCTTCCAGCATCGAATCCATGTTCCTACGGGGGTTCGCTGTCCTGGCTGGCCGAAAAAATCCTCTATGTCGCTTCCCTAACACAGACAAGAGGCGTCGAAAACATGCCCATCATACGGAGCCCGCAATGGATTCCATGATACTCCTACGAAAGACAATATTGAGAAGCGGTTGCAACAAGGGGCTAAGCGCGGTAAACTGCTGCTAAGTCAAACAAGGAGGCAATTTCGCGCCCGATGCGGACGACGCTTCAGCCCCCCAACAATTTAACACCGCAGACCAAGGCGGCCGACGGCGCGTTCATGCTGTCCGACCTCAATGGCTGCCCCTGGCATGACGTCAAGTCCATGCTTCGCAGCGTTGGTTTGCGGCCGACCCTGCAGCGCATGGCGCTCGGCTGGATCTTGTTCGGCAAGGGCCACCGCCACCTGACAGCGGAAATGCTGTACGAGGAGGCGACGCGGGCGCGCGTTCCGGTGTCGCTCGCAACCGTCTACAACACCCTCCACCAGTTCACCGAAGTAGGCCTGTTGCGGCAGATCGCCGTCGACGGCGCGAAAACCTATTTCGACACCAACGTTTCCGAGCATCATCATTTTTTCATCGAGGACCGGAACGAGCTGGTGGACATTCCGACGGTAGAGACCGGCGAGGGCGCTCTCCCCGCGCTTCCGGACGGATACGAAATTGCCCGCATCGATGTCGTGGTGAGGCTCAAGCCGCAGGGCAAGTGAACTCGCCGCGCTTTCCCGCGCGCGCCGTTGGGCCAACCGAACCGCCCGGCAACCCCGGTCGGGCAACGTCGGTCAGGCAAACCCGGTCAGGCAACCCCGGTCAGTCGATCTTCTCGCCCGGATAGACGCCCCACAGGCGATCCTGCGGGATGAATCCGTCGAAATGATCCCCGACAAACCGGCAGCGCACGCCGCTGCAGCGCTTGATCATGCCGACTACCCCCGGTTCGAGCCGCGCCTTGAGCGCGGCGTCGGGATCGGCGGACTCATAGAGCGGCGCGAGCTCTTCGCTGGTCTTGCGCTTGACGACGAAAGCTGAGCGGCGGCCCGACAGCAGCGAATGATAGACCCAGCCCTCCGCACCCTCCCAGTCGCGGATGCGGCGCCAGTTCTCGAATTCCGCGGTTATCTCGACCGGAAGCCCGGCGCGCGCGTAAACCCAGACGACCTCATGGTCTTTGGAGGGGCCGCCGCGCACATTGACCCGGTCCGACTTCAGGCTGACGAAACGCGGCACCGGAAGCCCGCTCTGCGATCCGGCAAGTTCGCCGCTCGCGGCGTACGCTCCCGCACCCGCCGGAAGGGTCAGCGTCAACGCGGCCGCGCACACCCCCAGCGCCTTCAGCGGACCGCGAATCGCATACAAATAAGCGGAGCGGATCGTCATCCAGGCCATCCCGACGATGCAGCGCTGGCGCATTGTCTTATCCCGGCCATCTGATAGAGAAGGGCCATTGCGGCTCCTCCTTGAACGCTCAGAGCCCGGGTTTTCAGTCTCTGCGATGTCGGTTAAAGAGGGCTGAAAGGCGGCGGGCCGGCCTCCTTTCGGAGCACCGCGACGCTTCGGGGCAAGGACACATTAGAAATATGCCAAATAGAAAAAAACCTCTAGTTGTCGTCACCCGTAAGCTCCCCGACATTGTCGAAACCCGCATGCGGGAACTGTTCGATACCCGCCTCAACGTCGATGACAAGCCCCTCGGCCAAAACGAACTCGCGGAAGCTCTGGCGACCGCCGATGTGCTGGTGCCGACCGTCACCGATCGCATCGACGCCCATGTGCTCGGCCATGCCGGCGAACGCCTGAAGCTGATCGCCAATTTCGGCAACGGCGTCGACAATATCGACGTCGCCGCCGCCCTCCAGCGCGGGATCACCGTCACCAACACGCCGGGTGTCCTCACCGAGGACACCGCGGACATGACCATGGCGCTCATCCTCGCGGTTCCCCGGCGGCTCACCGAGGGGGCGGCGGTCATGACGGGAGAGAAGCCGTGGGGAGGCTGGACGCCGACCTGGATGCTCGGGCACCGCATCTCCGGCAAGCGTCTGGGAATCATCGGCATGGGGCGGATCGGCCAGGCCGTCGCGCGCCGCGCCCGGGCGTTCGGCTTGCAGATCCACTACCACAACCGCCGCCGGGTGCCGCCCAAGATCGAAGAGTTGGTGGAGGCGACCTATTGGGAGAGCCTCGACCAGATGCTGGTCCGCATGGACATCATCTCGGTCAATTGCCCGCATACGCCGGCGACCTACCACCTGCTGTCGGCGCGCCGGCTGAAGCTGCTGCAGCCCGAGGCCTACATCGTCAACACGGCGCGCGGCGAAATCATCGACGAGAACGCGCTGATTCGCATGATCGAGGCGGGTGAACTCGCGGGCGCGGGCCTCGACGTGTTCGAGCACGAGCCCGAAGTGAACCCGAAGCTGCAGCGGCTCGCGCGCGCCGGAAAGGTCACGCTGCTGCCGCATCTCGGCTCGGCGACCATCGAAGGCCGGGTCGACATGGGCACCAAGGTCATCATCAACATCCAGACCTTCATGGACGGGCACCGCCCGCCCGACCGCGTGCTGCCCTCGCAGCTTTAGCCGGCGCGAGTTCCGGTTCCATCGGAACGGAATTGGCTCACGCGGCCGCGCCCGCGCGAGCAACTCCAGCTCCAACTCCGGCAGCCGGCGCATCTCAGCGGGTGAAGCGGCCGCGGTCGTGCGGCGCGCAGAAGTCGAGCGCCGGGCCGAGCGGGACGATGCCGGTCGGGTTGATCTGGCGGTGGCTGCCGTAATAGTGCCGCTTGATGTGCTCGAGATTGACCGTCTCGCCAAAACCCGGCGTCTGGTAGAGGTCGCGCAGATAGGGTGACAGGTTCGGGTAATCGGCGATACGGCGCAGATTGCACTTGAAATGGCCGACATAGACCGCATCGAAGCGCACCAGCGTCGTGAACAGCCGGATGTCGGCTTCGGTGATGGCGCTGCCGATCAGGTAGCGCTGCGAGGCGAGCCGCGCGTCGATCGTGTCGAGCGCGTCGAACAGCGCGAGAAAAGCTTCGTCGTAGGCGGCCTGCGCTGTGGCAAACCCTGCGCGATACACGCCGTTATTGATGGTCCGGTAGACGAACGCGTTCACCTCGTCGATTTCGCCCCGCAGCGCCGGCGGATAAAAATCCGCCCGCGCGTCGGTGAAGGCCTCGAAGGCGGAGTTCAGCATGCGGATGATCTCGGACGATTCGTTGCTCACGATCGTCTTGCGCATTTTGTCCCACAGCACCGGCACCGTGACGCGGCCGGTGAAGCGCGGATCGGCGAGGCGATAAATGTCGGCGAGCGTCATCGCTCCGTTC
>JAEULX010000007.1 GCA_016793685.1 Bradyrhizobiaceae bacterium | reverse complement strand
GGAAATCCACATCAACGGCGGCCAGCACGTGTAGGGCGGCGGGGGGCACGACAGCCCTCACCCCGCTAATGAACGCCGCCCAGCATCGGAGCAAAGGGCGTCGTCATTGCCGGGCCTGACCCGGCAATCCGCACGGATCGTCCTGCGCATGCGGCGACCGCCGGGTCGGGCCCGGCGATGACGAAGCGATTTCCCTCTGCCGCGCCGGTGGCGGAGAGAGAACGCTTTCCTGCATATGCAAACTGGGCCGCACGTTGCCGTACGGCCCAGCAGGAAGTTCGGCGGCCGCGCACCTCCCTCCCCCGTGGGGGAGAGGGAGAGCCGGCGGTCGTCAGTTATTCACCGCGTAGTCCGGCAGTTCCCAGTGATCGGGCGACCGCCACAGGCTCGACAGCAGGAGGTCGCGCACGCACAGGAGTTCCTTCGGCAAGCGGTCGAACAGCTTGATGAAGAATTCCTCGTGACCGAGCATCTCCTTCATCCAGTCGGCCTTGTCGACGGCCATGAGCGCATGGAACTGCTCGCGGGTGAAGTCGAGGCCGCGCCAGTCGAGGTCGTCATAGGTCGGCACGTAGCCGAGCGGGCCTTCGAGCGCGCGCGCAGTGCCGTTGGCGCGTTCGACGATCCACTTCAGCACCCGCATGTTGTCGCCGAAGCCCGGCCACAGGAAGTTGCCGTCCTTGTCCTTGCGGAACCAGTTGACGCAGAAGATGCGCGGCGGCATGCCGACGCGCCGGCCCATGTCGAGCCAGTGATTGAAGTAGCTCGCCATGTGGTAGCCGGTGAACGGCAGCATCGCCATCGGGTCGCGGCGGACCTCGCCGATATTGCCGAAGGCGGCGGCCGTCATTTCCGAGCCCATGGTGGCGCCGGCATAGACGCCGAAGGCCCAGCTCAGCGGCTGATAGACGAGCGGCACATTGGTCGAGCGCCGGCCGCCGAAGATCATGGCGCTGATCGGCACGCCGGCCGGGTTCTCCCAATCCGGATCGATCGCCGGATTCTGGCCGGCGGGCGCGGTGAAGCGGCTGTTGGGATGCGCCGCCTTGCGGCCGCAGTCCGGGGTCCAGTCCTTCCCCTGCCAGTCGATCGCATGCGCCGGCGGCGGGCCGTCCATGCCTTCCCACCAGATGTCGCCGTCGTCGGTGAGCGCGACATTGGTGAAGATGGTGTTCTTCGCCGCCGAGATCATCGCGTTGGGGTTGGACTTGTGGTTCGTCCCCGGCGCGACGCCGAAGTAGCCGGCCTCCGGATTGATGGCGTAGAGGCGGCCGTCCTTGCCCGGCTTCAGCCAGGCGATGTCGTCGCCGATGGTCGTGACCTTCCAGCCCTGGATTTCCTTGGGCGGGATCAGCATCGCGAAGTTCGTCTTGCCGCAGGCGCTGGGGAACGCGGCGGAGACGTAGGTCTTCTTGCCGGTGGGGTCGGTGACGGCGAGGATGAGCATGTGCTCGGCCATCCAGCCCTCGTCGCGCCCGATCACCGAGGCGATGCGCAGCGCGAGGCACTTCTTGCCGAGCAGGGCGTTGCCGCCGTAGCCCGAACCGTAGGACCAGATCGACCGTTCCTCGGGATAGTGGACGATGTACTTGACCGTCGGATTGCAGGGCCAGGAAATGTCCTTCTGGCCGGGCTTGAGCGGCGCGCCGATCGTGTGCATGCAGGGCACGAACACATCGGAGTCGCCGAGCGCCTCGTCAACCGCACGGCCCATGCGGGTCATGATCTTCATGTTGACGACGACGTAGGGCGAGTCGGTGATCTCGTAACCGATATAGGAGATCGGCGATCCGATCGGTCCCATCGAGAAGGGGATCACGTACATCGTGCGCCCCTCCATGCAGCCGTTGAACAACGGCTCGAGGGTCGCCTTCATTTCCTTCGGGTCCATCCAGTTGTTGGTGGGCCCTGCGTCTTCCTTGTTGACGCTGCAGATATAGGTGCGGTCCTCGACGCGCGCGACATCGCTCGGGTCGGAACGGGCGAGGAAGCACCCGGGGCGCTTCTCCGCATTGAGCTTGATGAAGGTGCCGGCTTTGACGAGCGCCTCGCACATCGCATCGTATTCGGCCTGCGAGCCGTCGCACCAGTGAATGCTGTCCGGCTTGCAGAGCTCGGCCATGTCCATGACCCAGTTCTTCAGCCGTTGGCTCTTTACATATGACGGGATGCTGATTGTGGCGTGCATGCGCTTTTTCCCCGATTTAGCGGCTTTAGCGGCCCTTAAGATGCTCGAAAGCGCCTATAGCAGCTTTTCGGCAACGCTGCCATGCCCGCCGACCGCCCCCCGGTATGATTTTTGGACGCACCTCGGGGCATCAGCTATCGCCCCGGTGCCGCAATTATAGCCACCGCTTTATTTTGAAAAAGACGTAGGGGATGATCGCGGCGACGATCATCAGGACGATCGCCAGCGGATAGCCGAAACCCCAGTCGAGTTCCGGCATGTGTTTGAAGTTCATCCCGTAAAGCGAAGCGATCAACGTCGGCGGCATAAATACAACCGCGGCGACGGAAAATATCTTGATGATGTTGTTCTGCTCGATGCTGATAACGCCGACCATCGCATCAAGCAAAAACGTGATTTTATTGGCGAGATAGGTCGCGTGATCGGACAGGGACTGGGCGTCCCGCTGCATGCCCTTGAGGCTCGCCCGCTGGTCCTTCGCCCAGCGCATCGTATCGGCTTCATTGGCGAGATAGAGCAGCAACCGGCCGATCGACACCAGACACTCGCGCACCTTGGAGGTCAGATCGCCCTGCCGTCCGATCGACGTCATGATGGCGCGGTAGTCCAATGAGCGTTCCTTGGACGTGAAGATTGTCTGCGATATCCGGTCCACCTCCGCGCTGATCCGTTCGAGAATGTCCGCCGCGCGGTCGACGATCGCGTCGAGCAGTTCCATCAGCACGAGTTCGCCGGTCAGCGTGGGCGGACAGGCGCGCGCGAATTTGTTGGCGACCAGGGTGAACGGCCTGGGCTCGTCGTAACGCACGGTGATCAGCCGGCGGTCGGACAGGATGAAGGTCACCGCCGTCGTCGTCGGGTTGTCCGTTTCCGAACGGCACATCATCGTCGCCGTCATGTAGCGCGCGCCGTTCTCCGCATAGAGCCGGCTGGTCGGCTCGATCTCCTGCATTTCCTCGCGGGTCGGCACTTCAAGACGCAGCGCCTGTTCGACCAGCTTGCTTTCGGGCGGGCTCGGGCAGAGCAGGTCCAGCCACACGGCGCCGGGCGGAATGGCGCCGTCCGGCGCGACGACGGTGCGCTCGAGCGTTGCGCCACGCGGGATATTGACCGACAGCATGGGGAAGGGCTCCGACAGCCCGCCCGCCCGCAGACTTCAGCACGCGGGGGACTGGACTTCGGATCCAGCAATCGCGCAACTCGGCGCGCCCGGCAAGCGCAAAGCGAGGCGCGCCGACACGTCTCCGGGACGGGTCCGCCTGCGGCCTGTCCCGCCGCGCGAAATGACAATGTGTGGGGATGTTAGAGGGGCGGCGCCGAACCCGCCCAGCCGGCGGGTCCAGCATGCCGCGAGCTAGTCATGGAAGGCGATCGGTCTGCACCGAATCACGAATGCCGGCGGGATGTTCTTCGTTGTGTCCGCCCATGTGCTGGCACCGCACCGCGGCGGCGACGGCGGCGATCCCGATCTCACGGTAGCCCGTGCCGAGCGCAGGAAAGTCTTTGGCGCTGTGACTCGCCTTAGACGGATTGGACGATTTAGTCATTTGTCGCTCCACCAGTTTTCCGCCCTGCGGACCATTGCTTGACTTGGTCCTGCCGGGCTTCGCGCCCGTCTTGCAGGTCCACCTCGGCGGAATTGAGTAAGAATAGGTCCAAGAACAGGGCATTTCTCCGTCCCGCTTGGCCATCCCTATAAACACGTGGGAATCGTGAACGCGTCGTTAAGAGCGCTCGTATAATCAATGCACGCGTCGATCGCGGAAGGCTGGAAATACTCCCGATTGCCGCCGGATGTTGGCCAGATCATGAAAAATTGCGGCAATTGGGCAACAGTAAACACGGTTCGTTCGCCAGAGGGTCATCGATTCCTGGCATGACGGCATCGTTTTGGTTACACCTAATGCGACGAAACGTACGTGATACGACGTACCGCGTACGTTCCTGGTGGGGGACTTGAAGGGGTGGGGGGCCAGCGATGTTTTCGAGGGCGGCGATTGTTATTGTCCTTAGTCTCGCAGTCGGCGGCTGCGTGACTGCGACGCTGGCGCCTGCGCCGGAGGCTAATCTGAAGCCGCGCGACCGCGAATATATTGCGGCGGCTCCATTCTCCAGCAATGTCGTTCCGCAGAACTTCCGCCGCCACCTCGTCAACTATCATCGCCGCGAAGCGCCGGGAACCATCCTCGTCGACTCGGATGCGCGCTATCTCTACTTCGTGTTGCCGGACCAAAAGGCGATCCGTTACGGCGTCGCCGTCGGCGAGGAAGCGCTCGCGTTCTCCGGAGTCGCCAAGGTCGGCCACATGGCCGAATGGCCGGGATGGACGCCGACCGACGCCATCAAGCGCCGCTTCGCCAACCTGCCGAACCATGTCGACGGCGGTCCGTTGAACCCGCTCGGCGCGCGCGCGCTCTATCTCTACTCCAACGGCAGAGACACCTTGTTCCGCATCCACGGAACCAACCAGCCCGAATGGATCGGCAAGGCCATTTCCTCCGGCTGCATCCGCATGGTCAATGAAGACGTGATCGATCTCTACAGTCGCGCCAAGGTCGGCACGACGGTCGTGGTTCTCGCGCCCGGCGCCGGTGACCGATACGCGCAATTGGGCAACTGACTGCTCACCGCTCGGCCGGATTTCCGACGCGGCCAATCATGATTGGGCGCCGCCGCGATGCCGCCGCCAACGGCGTTGCCAGCGGCGGCGCGCCGTTCTATCGGTGGCGTCGTGAGCGAGTCCGACCTGCCGGGAACCTGAGATGGCGCGCCGTCGCATCGCCGAAGAGCCCGTCTCGAGCTTGGCCGTCTGGGCGCGCCGAGTAGGCTTGTTTGCGCTCGCCGTCGTGCTGCTTGCGCTCGTCATCGCGCGCTCGGGCCTGCTCGACATCGTTCCGGCCTTGGTGACCTTTGCGGCGGGCCTCGGGCTCGCCGTCGCCGCCATCCTGCTCGCCTTCGCCGCGTTCGCTGCGATCTGGCAAAGGGGCAGCGGCGGCTTGGGCTACGCGGTGACCGGCCTGCTGATCGGGCTCGTGATCTTGGCCTATCCCGCCTTCATCGCGGCGAGGGCCTATAAGAAGCCGGTCATGGCCGACGTGTCGACCGACCCCGTCGACCCGCCTGCCTTCGACGCCATCGCGCGCCTGCGGACGCGCCAAGCCAACCCCGTCGCATATTCCGGCCTCCGCACGCCCGAGGAGGTCAAGAAACTCGATTCGGACATCGAGCCGCTCGATCTCGCCTTGCCGCCGCAGCGCGCCTACACCGCAGTCATGTCGGCGCTCGCCAAGCGCAAGGACAACGCGGTCGCCCCGCTCTGGCGCATCATCGACGCGCGCACGCCGATCCCCGGCCGCCGCGACGGCTACGTCGAGGCGATCGCGTACACGCCGATCATGGGATTCCGCGACGACGTCGTCATCCGCATCCGAGGAACGCGCGGCGGGTCCCGCATCGATGTGCGCTCGGCCTCGCGCTACGGAAAATGGGATTTCGGCGTGAACGCCAAGCGCGTCGTCAAGCTGCTCGAGGACATCAACGAATACGCCGGCACGATCAAGCCGGAGCCCCCTCCCCCGCCGCCGAAGTCCGAGGGCCGGCGCGGTCAGCGCAGGCGGTAAACGGAGGCGACTGCGGGCGGCCCGTCCGTCGCAACGAATCCCCGCGCGACGAGGTCTTCGAGATGGGCGAGCACGGAGAGCCCGGCGGCGCCCTCGAGCCGCGGGTCGAGCCCGACATAGATGGCGCGCACCAGCTCCGGGATGGCGGCTTCGCCTCCGTGGAGCGTTGCGAGGATCGCCGCTTCGCGGGCGTGACGGTGCGCGATGTACTGGCGAACGAAATCGGGCGCATCGCGCACGACGCCGCCATGGCCGGGCAGATAGACGCGCTCGCTCCGATGCAGCAGCTTGTCGAGGGAGTGCATGTAGTCGCTCATCGCCCCGTCGGGCGGAGCGATGATCGAGGTGTTCCAAGCCATCACGTGGTCGCCGGAGAACAGCAGACCGGTTCCCTTCAGCGCAAACGCCATGTGGTTCGCGGTGTGGCCCGGCGTGGCGATCGCCTCGACCGCGAAACCCTTGCAAGCGATGACCTCGCCATCGGAGAGCGGGTGGTCGGGCGCAAAATCGCTGTCGGCGCTCGCCTCGAGCCGCTTCGCTTCGCCGATATGGATTGGGCGGGCGGCGCGGTGCGGCCCCTCCGCGAACGTGGGCGCCCCGGTCGCCTCCTTCACCCGCGCCGCTCCGGGCGAATGGTCGACATGCGTGTGGGTGACGAACACGTGCGTAACGCTCTCGTTGCGGACGGCGTCGAGCAGTGCGGCGATGTGCCGGGGATCGTCGGGGCCGGGATCGATGATCGCGACCTCGCCGCGGCCGACGATGTAGCTCACCGTGCCCTTGAAGGTGAACGGGCTGGGATTGTCGCACAGGAGCCGGCGCACGCCGGGCGCGACCTCCTCCACCTGGCCGGGAGCCAGATCGAAGGTCTTGTCGAAGGCGATGTCGTCGGCCATTGCGTATTGCTCGCATTCGAAGGGGATCGAGGAGGCAGGCGCGGCGTGCGCGGGGCTGCCATAGTTGCACCTTGCGCCCGATGTCGCTACATGCCGCAGTAACAGGCAGGCATCGGGACGTCGCACCGTCCGGCCGCCGATCCGGAAACAGATAATGCGCGCGGAAACACTGGCAACCGTCGAGGATATCAAGCAGTCGGTCGGGCTGCTGAGGAGGCATCTTTGATGTCGACAAGGCCCGCACCCGGCTCGCCGAGCTGAACAAGCTCACCGAGGACATCACGTTCTGGGACGATCCCCAGAGCGCCCAGCGGGTGATGCAGGAGCGCACCGCGCTCGAGGACAGCCTGTCCGCCATCGGCCGCATCGAGCAGGAGCTCGACGACCAGGTGACGCTGATCGAATTGGGCGAGGCCGAGAACGATGCGGGCGTGATCGCCGAAGCCGAAACCGCGCTGCGCAAGCTCAAGAGCGATGTGGATCGGCGTCAGCTCGAAGCGCTCCTCGCGGGCGAGGCGGACGCAAGCGACACCTATCTCGAAGTGCATGCCGGCGCC
>JAEULX010000274.1 GCA_016793685.1 Bradyrhizobiaceae bacterium | reverse complement strand
GTGCTCGAAGCGCAGGATGTTGTCGACCTCGGCGCCGCGCCAGCCATAGATCGACTGGTCGTCGTCGCCGACGCAGCAGATATTTTTCTGCTCCTTCGTTTCACCTCTCCCAGCTGGGGAGAGGTCGACATCAGAGCGCAGCGAGGATGTCGGGTGAGGGGGCTGCACACCTGACGGCAGGCGCGATTGCCCCGCACCCCGCGCACGCGGCTCGCCGACCACTCCCCGCCGGGGCGAGGTGATACCCGGCAATGACGATGACGTATTTCCCGTGCGCTGCGCCAGCAGCCGGAGCCAGAGATACTGCGCGACATTGGTGTCCTGGTACTCGTCGACCAGGATGTATTTGAAGCGCGCCTGATACTGCCGCAGCACCTCGGGATGGGTGCGGAACAGGCGGATCGTCTCGAGCAGGAGATCGCCGAAATCGGCGGCGTTGAGCGTCTTCAGCCGCGCCTGGTAGGCGGCATAGAGCGGCTGCCCGCGGCCATTGGCGAAGGCGGCGGCTTCCCCCGCCGGGGCCTGTTCGGGGGTGAGGCCGCGGTTCTTCCACCCGTCGATCAGGCTCGCGAGCACGCGCGCCGGCCAGCGCTTCTCGTCGATGTTCTCCGCCGCCAGCAGCTGCTTCAGCAGCCGGATCTGGTCATCGGTATCGAGAATGGTGAAGTCGGGCTTGAGGCCGACCAGTTCGGCATGGCGGCGCACGATTTTCGCGCCGATGGAGTGGAACGTGCCGAGCCACGGCATGCCCTCAACCACCTCGCCGACCATGCGGCCGACCCGGGATTTCATCTCGCGCGCCGCCTTGTTGGTGAAGGTCACGGCGAGGATCTCGGAGGCGCGGGCGCGGCGGGTCGCGAGGATGTGGGCGATGCGCGAGGTCAGCACCCGCGTCTTGCCGGTGCCCGCGCCGGCGAGCACCAGCACCGGGCCTTCCAGCGTCTCGACCGCGGCGCGCTGTTCGGGATTGAGCCCTTCGAGATAGGGCGCGCGATGCGCGCCCATCGCCCGCGCCGCAATCCCGCCCGCGGCGGGCGTCGGCAGGTCGGGGTCGAAGGCTTGCGGCGGACGTTTGCTCGGCTCGGCCATTCCGGTTCTCATTCTGCCGACCGCGGCCGACAACCACCTATTCGAATCGGTCCATCATCCACCATCAAGATGGCATCGGAAATGCCCGGCGGGGAGGGGCGACCGCATGAGCGCTCGCGCGCCGTGTGCCTTGCTCGAATAGTCGCCTTTTCTGCGGCGACCGGTTCCCACCCGAGGATCAAGTCCGAGGGCATCTTCGCCGGAAAATGCTCAGCCGGGCCGCCGGCTTGCGGGAAGATCAGCGGTTGGACGGCATCGCGACCCGCCGGCCCGCGGCCTCGGGGATCGGCAGCAGGCCATGCGCCGCCC
Organism: Bradyrhizobiaceae bacterium; assembly: GCA_016793685.1. Classification (GTDB taxonomy): domain Bacteria; phylum Pseudomonadota; class Alphaproteobacteria; order Rhizobiales; family Xanthobacteraceae; genus Rhodoplanes. The sequence goes on along the minus strand of JAEULX010000274.1, from coordinate 4,773 downwards.
GCATGTCCGCGAGCCGGTCGGCAATCAGGTTCGACGCCGGCGCCGCCTTTCCGCGGTCCATGTCCACATGCAGAGCGATGGTTTCGAGCGTCGCCGCGATCCATCCCTCGGCCGCGTGATAGAGCTGCTGAAACAAATGCAGCCGCTTGAGGTCATAGGCGAGAAGCTGGACCGTCACGCGGACGTGGCTGCTGGCGTGCAACTCGCGCAGATACCGGATATGCGCCTCCGCCGCGTAGTAGGAGCGCCGCTCGTTCTTCGCGTAGTCCGGACCGGCGCCGAGCAGGAAGATCGCTTCGTCGAAGGCGCGGTCGAACAGGGCGTGATAGTAGGCGACGTTGAGATGGCCATTGTAGTCGATCCATTCCGGCTCGACCTGCATCACGGACGAGACGAACGGCGCGAAAAACACAGGCTTGAAATCGGGGAGGTCCAGCATGGCCTTCATCGGTTCAATATGCCAGCATTGTGCCACAAAGTCGAAAGCGGTACGCGCCCCCGGTCGCGCCGCATCGCAAAATGCCACACGACTGAGGCATGTATGACACAGCTTGAAGACGAGCGCGAAACAAGGCCGATAGCGCATTGTGAAAGCGCAGCAATCGACCGCGCGATTGGCGCGCTGACGGCGGCTTTCGGCAATCGTGTCGTCACCTCCCGCGCCGTGCGCGAGCAGCATGGACACACCACCACCTGGATCGCCAACGAGCCGCCTGACGCCGTTGTCTTCCCGCAATGTACCGAGGACGTCCAGCAGATCGTCCGCATCTGCGCGGCCCACGGCGTGCCCGTCATCCCCTTCGGTGTCGGCACCTCGCTGGAAGGCCAGATCAATGCGCCGCGCGGGGGCGTATCGATCGACGTCCGCGACATGAACCAGGTGCTCGCCGTTCACGCCGAGGACCTCGATTGCGTGGTTCAGCCGGGGGTTACGCGCAAGCAGCTCAACGAATACTTGCGCGACCAGGGGCTGTTCTTTCCGCTCGATCCGGGCGCCGACGCCTCCCTCGGCGGCATGGCGGCGACGCGCGCCTCCGGCACCAATGCGGTGCGCTACGGCACGATGAAAGACTGCGTGCTCGCGTTGAAAGCCGTGCTCGCGAACGGCGAGGTGCTGTCGACCGGGGGGCGGGCGAAGAAATCGTCGGCCGGCTACGATCTCGCCCGGCTGTTCATCGGCTCCGAAGGCACGCTCGGCGTGATCACCGAGCTGACCTTGAAATTGCACGGCATTCCGGAGGCGATCGCGAGCGGCGTCTGCCCGTTCCCGAGCGTCGAAGCCGCCTGCAATGCCGTGATCATGACCATCCAGACTGGCCTTCCCGTCGCCCGCATCGAACTTCTCGACGAGGTGCAGGTCAAAGCGGCGAACGCCTATTCCAAGCTGTCCTTGCCCGAGGTTCCGGTGCTATTCGTCGAGTTCCACGGAACCGAGGCAGAAGTCGCCGAGCAGTCGGAGCGCTTCGGGGAAATCGCCGCCGAGTTCAATGGCGGCCCGTTCGATTGGGCGACGCGGCCGGAGGACCGCACGCGGCTGTGGCAGGCGCGGCACGACGCCTATTGGGCGGCCTGCGCCTTGCGGCCCGGATCGAAGGTGTTCGTCAGCGATGTCTGCGTGCCGATCTCGCGGCTTGCCGAATGCATCGTGGCGACGCAGAGGGATCTCGCCGAAAGCCGGCTCGTCTCGCCGATCGTCGGCCATGTCGGCGACGGCAATTTCCACCTCTGCCTGCTGATCGACATGGACGACCCGGGCGAAGTCTCCCGCGGCGAAGCGCTGCTCGGACGTCTCGTCGAGCGGGCGCTCGCGATGGACGGCACCTGCACCGGCGAGCACGGCGTAGGGCAGGGCAAAATGAAATACCTCGATCACGAGCTTGGACCGGCGGCCGTCGACGCCATGCGGGCGGTCAAGCAGGCGCTCGACCCCCAGGGCATCATGAATCCGGGGAAGATCGTTGCTTGTCCGTAGCGGCTAGCGCAGACATATAGCAGGACTCGAATCGCGCCCGAATGGCGCGACGGACCCCGGCCTTGCCGCAGCTGTGCGCGGGACGGGAGCGTCCCCGCGGCTGAGGGTCGGATTCGCCCTGGAGCGTGCGCGTGCAGACGACGTTGCTCGGCTTGGCGATCGCCGTGATTCTGGCGCTGGTGACGGCGCTGGTCGGGCCGCTTTTTGTCGACTGGGGTCGCTACCGCACGACTTTCGAGACGGAAGCAACCGCGCTCCTGGGCGCGCCGGTCAGGATTTCCGGGCCGATCGAGGCGCGGCTGTTGCCGACCCCCTCCTTGTCTCTGCACAGCGTCGAACTCGCCGCGGGAGAGGCGAGCTTCTCTGCGCGCGCGCTGCGCTTCGAACTCGCGCTCGGCCCGCTGTTGCGGGGAGAATGGCGGGTTAACGAACTGACGCTGGACGAACCGCTGGTCCGTCTTGTCCTGAACGCCGGCGGCCAACTGAAGGCGCCCGGGGTTGGAACGGCGATCGCGCCCGACCGCCTGTCGATCGAACGCCTGTCGATCGAACGCGGGCATGTCGATCTGGTCGACGCGGCGAGCGGTTCCACCCTGGCCCTCGACGACCTGTCGTTCGCGGGAGACGTCCGCTCGCTGGTCGGGCCTTTGCGCGGGGGCGGCACATTCATTTCGGACAGGGCTTCCTACCGCTACCGCATTGCGTCCGGACGGGGCGGCGCGGACGGCGCAAAGCTTCGCCTGAGCCTGGAGGCGCTTGACCGGCCGCTGATCGCGGAAGCCGACGGCGTTTTGCGCGTCGACGCTGCAAGCCCCCGCTACGAGGGCGCGCTCACGCTCATGCGGCCGGCGGGCGCGGCCCTCTCCGGCGGGCGAACGCTGGCGCGCGAGCCGTGGCGGTTGACCACCCAGCTCAAGACGGACCCCCGCCGCGTCCGCGCCGAGGACATCGAGTTCCAGTATGGACCGGACGAGCACTCCCTCCGCCTGTCGGGCAAGGCGGACATCGCCTTGGGGGCCAGTCCGCATTTCGCGGCTTCGCTGGCCGGACGCCAGCTCGACCTCGACCGGGCGACCGGCGCGCCGGATGCCGGCCGGGGTTCCCCCGCCGCGACGCTGCTCGCCGCGGTTCGGATGCTGTTCGAGGAGGCGCGCCCGCCCATGCGCGGCAAACTCGACCTCGACGTCGATGCGCTGACGATGGGGGGCGCCACCTTGCAGAATCTGCACGGCGCAATCGGGGTCGCGCGCGATTACTGGGACATCGAGACGCTGGAGTTCCGGGCGCCCGGCTTCACCCAGGTACACCTGAGCGGCCGGCTTGAGTCGTCCCCCGCGAAGGGGCTCGAATTCGCGGGACCAGCCCGAATCGAATCAAGTGATCCCAAGGCGTTGTGGTCGTTTATTGAAGGAGAAAATGACCCGCTGAGCGCCGCCGTTGCGTCGCTGCGCGCAAGCGGCGACCTGACCCTCGGCGATCGCGGCGTCATTCTCGACCGGCTGCAGGCCGAGATCGACCACAAGCCGATCGAAGGACGCATCGCCTACGCCCCGGCCGGCAAGGACGGTCCCGCGCGGCTCGATGCAACGCTGCGGGCGGAGGAAATCGACCTCGACCGCACGATTGCGGTCGCCAACAGCGCGTTCGCCGGCGTGAAGGTCGAAAGGCCGCGCAATGTTGCGCTGGCGCTCGCGATCGGCAAGGTGAGCTACGCGGACGTCCAGGCGAGCAAGATCGACGCGAAGCTCAAGCTGGATGCGAGCGGACTGACGCTGGAGCGTTTCTCGATCGGCGATTTTCGCGGAGCCAGCGTCAAGGCCACCGGCGTGATCGACGTTGCGTCGTCGCCCCCGCATGGGGCCATGTCGCTCGCGCTCAATGCCGCGCGGGCGGATGGATTGATCGCCCTGGCCGGACGCTTCGCGCCGCATGCCGCGGCCGACCTCAAGCGCTACGGGAGTCAGCTTGGTCCGGCCGAGCTGCGGGCGCGTCTCGAAGTGGGGCCGGCCGCCGCGGCGGGCCCCGCCGGGCAGGGAAGCCCCGGGGCGGGGACGCTGGCCAAGCTTGCCGTCGACGGCAAGCTTGGAGCTACGCGGCTCAGCCTTCTCGCAAGCGGAAACGGGGCGCTGGCAACGCTTGCATCGGCAAAAATCAAGATCGACGGATCGCTCGAATCCGACGACGGCAAGGTGCTTGCGGCGCTCGTCGGGCTCGATCGGGTGGCGGCAGTCGATGCCCGGCCTGCGTCGATCATGCTCTCGGGGCAGGGTCCGCTCGACGGCGACATGGGATATGAATTTCGCCTGACCTCGGGCGGGCTTTGGGCATCGGGCGAGGGATCGGCGCGGCTGGAGACGGGGACGCCCAAAGGGGTAGCGAGGCTGTCGCTCACGGCGAGCGATGCGCGCGCGCTGATGAATGCCGCAGCGCCGGCGGCCATGGGGCTCGCAATCGAAAGCAAGCTTGCGTTCTTCGGCCGCGCGCTCACGTTTGAAGATGTGAAAGCCAAGATCGCGGGCGCGACGGTCGGCGGGCAGCTCAGCCTCAATCTGACGTCTCCAACCGTTGTCGATGGCCGCATCTCGGCGACGGATATCGATGCTGCGCCAGTCTTGGCGGCGCTGATCGGCGTTCCGAAGCGCCCGGCGCCCGACCAGGGCGCGGGCTATCCGGCCGAGCCGTTCGCGCGGCCGCTGTTCGACGACGTGAAGGGCAGCGTCAGTTTTCAAGCCGAACGCGCAACCCTTCTGCCCGGCCTGGCCGCGCAGACGCTGAAGGGACGCGCGCGCTTCGCCGGCGCC
>JAEULX010000243.1 GCA_016793685.1 Bradyrhizobiaceae bacterium | reverse complement strand
GTCGCGCGCAAGGCGGTGCGCCTCCTCGCGGTGGTGCGTCTCTTCTTCCTCGTGCCGGTGCACGGAATTGCGGAAGCTTTCGGCCGATAGCTCGGGAGCCGGCGCGGGCGGCGGCGGAGCCGCCTGCGGTCGCCGCGGGTGGAGCGCTTCGAGGCGGTCCGACGGAAAGATGAAAGCGAAAGGGCCGGCGGGCGCCGGCTCCGGGGCGGGCTCGTTCGCCTCCGCCACGGCCCGCACGAGATCGGCGCGGCTGATGATGCCGACCACCCGTCCATCGCGCAGCACCGGAGCCCGCTTGATCCGTTGCGTCGACAGGACCTCGGCAATCTCGACCAGGTCGGCGGTGTCGGGGACGGTGATCACCGGCGCAGACATGATCTGGCGGGCGGTCCGGTCCTGGCGCTCGACATGGGACACGAACTCCTCGCTCAGCTCTTCGCCTTCGGCCAGCATGCGCAACCACCAGTCGCGGCGCTCCTCACGCTCGGACTCGTCGCGCGGTAGCAGATCGCCTTCGCTCACCATGCCGACCAGCGTACCCGTGTCGTCGATCACCGGCACGGCGCTGATCCCGTGCTTGAACAGCAGCATGGCGATCGCGCGCGCCGGCGTATCCGGCCGCACGGCGACCACCTCGCGCGTCATGATGTCCGCTGCCTTCAATGATTTATGTCCGCGCTCGGCCGGTGACTGGATCATGGTGACAGGGGGTGGGGCTTAAAGCATTGGGTCTGCTGCGATGGTTCGCCCGGACAGGTGGGCGCATGGTTGGCAAAGGGAAACCTTGTCCCTAGATTAGTTCGACGCGGTTTGCGGGGCTCACGCAGGGTATACGCCCCAACGCGACAAGGTCCATACCAACATGCGGGCATGGCGTAGGTGAGGAATCTGAGCCGGTATTTCGGGGTGACAGTTTGTGCGGCGTGTCTCGCCCTGGGCCTTTCCGCCTTCGCGGGTGGGGCGCAGGTCCGGGCGGCAGGCGATGACGGTCTGGCGGCGCGGATCGACGCCGAGTTTTCGGAGGTCAAGGCGAGCGCGGCCGAGGTGCAGCAGCAAGCGCCGCGCCTCGACCAGGCGCTCGAGGCGTTCGCGGCCCATCTCGAAGCGCGCGCCGATCTCCCGGCCGACGAAAAGGCCGCTTCCCTTGCGCGGGTCGAACAGGCGCGCGCCCTCCTGCGCACGCATGGGGAGACGGTGCAGCGCGCTGCGACGGGCCTCGGCGGTGCGCCGGTGGTGGCCAATGCGGGACAGGAAATCGACGCCCTGGCGCAGCTTCTGACGGTCGAGGGCGATCGGCTCGTCGGCGTCGTCGCCGACCAGGCCGCGCGCAAGACCGGGGACTCCGATCAGTTGGCGGCGGCGCACGCAGCCTACCGCAAAGCGGTGACGGCGCTCGTCGACGCCGCGCGCAAGGTGCAAGGCAACAGCAAGACCGGCAAGGCGGAAAACCGATAGCCGTCCGGGCGGGCCATGGTCGCGTGGCTCTAAGGGCGCGAAGTCCCTGCGTTAATTAGGGGAAGACGGACGATGACGACCAAATCCATAGCGCTCGCGGCGGTGCTCGCCTGCGTCTGCTCCGGCGCCCAAGCGCAAAACTACGGCCCCTGCGGTCCGGAGCGTACGATCGATGCGCTGGCGAGCGCGGTGCTCCGGGTTGCGCCGATCTTCATGAAGCCGCGCGCTCCCGCGGAGACGGTCGGGGCGGCGCCGTCGGCGCCCCCGCCGGCGAGCCTGACGCGCGAGCAGTGGAAGCAATCGCTGATCGAGCAGGGCCGCATGTTCTGCGCGCGCTACCCCGACGACAGCGTGTGCGCTTCGAACCCTTGAGCACGACCCGACCGGCCGCTTCGCCATTTGCTTAACGGCGTGAGCCGTAAGGGGTATTTCGCTCAGCCACGGCGGCTGGCCGGGCGCGCCTGGACCGGGCGTATGAACCGGGCGCATGGCCCGATCCCGCCGCCCGCGCACGCTTCCCGCGAAGGTTGCGCATCCCTGTTGTCGCGCGGTGGTCGAGCCCGCGAACCCGACGGCCAGCGCCGCGTTGGTCTCGCGCAGATCCAGGCTTGATCGAGTAAATTCCGTAGGGAGGCAGCCGAATGCCACTGGCGCCCGTGACGCGCGAGCAATTTGAGGTTAGAAGCGAACTGGAGGTCGTCCACATACCGACGGGCGCCGTCTTCCGCGCGCATCCATACAGCAATCCCGGCGACATGCTGCAAAGCATGCGGGTCAACTGGAATGAAGCGGGCACGCCGCCCGAAGGTCCCGGCGACTATGCCGTCGAGGTTCAACGGTTTGCGGCGCAGTTGTTGCTGGAGCGGGCAGCCGACGATCGGCGTTTGGGTGTGCACCTTGACCACGACGGGAAGGAAGGCGCCATGACCACAAGCACACCACCACGCTTCGAAGTTGCCGACGATATGCGGGTTACGGCGGAACGCAGCGTCGAACAGGCAAAGCTCGCCTTCGACAATTACATGCGCGCGACCGAGAAAGCGGTAACCGCGCTCGAGTCGCAAGTCGAGGTCGGCCAGCGCGGTGCGCTGGACATCAGCCGGAAGGCGATGGGCTTTGCCGAAAGCAATGTCCGGACAGCGTTCGAATTCGCCCACAAAATCATTCAGGCCGAGGACATCCAGGATGTGTTCCGGATGCAAAGCCAGTTCGTCGAGGCGCAGATGCAGGCTCTGCGCGAGCAGGTCATGGGCCTCGGCGAGACCATCAACAAGGCCGCGAGCGGCAAGCGGTAATCCCGCAAGAAAAGACGCCGGGCAGTCGCGCGGCATCTAATCGGCCGCCGTCGCCTCTTCGTAGGCGGCGCTGAGCGAGAGCCATTCGTCTTCCGCCGCCGCCAGCAGCGCCGCACGCTCGGCGCGCTCCTTGGCGAGCGCCGCCGCCTGGGCGGGATCGCGTGCATAAAGGTCGGCGGCAGAAAGCGTTGCGTCGATGTCCTCGATGCGCGCGGACAGCCGGCCGATTTCTTTCTCGATCGCGCCGATGCGGCGCTTGATCGGCGCGAGTTCGGCGCGTTTTTCCGCGGCGATGCGGCGCTGATCCGACCGCGAAGGGCCGCGGGGCTCGCTCGGCGCGTCGTTCTTGCGCTCGGCGTCTTCGCCCGCGAGCACCCGCCGGCGATAGTCCTCGAGATCGCCGGCGAAGGGCGCGACCGTGCCGTTGGCGACCAGCCACAACTGGTCGGCGCAGGCGTCGAGCAGATGGCGGTCGTGCGAGATCAGGATCACCGCGCCGGGATAGTCGTTGATGGCGTCGATCAACGCGGCGCGGCTGTCGATGTCGAGGTGGTTGGTCGGCTCGTCGAGAAGCATGAGATGCGGACCCACGAAGGTCGCGAGCCCTAGCAGCAGGCGCGACTTTTCCCCGCCCGAAAGCTTGCCGACCAGCGTGTCGGCGGCGGACTCGGAAAATCCGATCGCGCCGGCCTTGGCGCGCACCGCAGCTTCGCTCGCGACCGGCATGCGTGCGCGGACGTGATCGAACACGCTCTGCGCCTCGTTCAATTCATCGAGCTGATGCTGGGCGAAGTAGGCGACGGTCAGCTTGTCGGCGCGCGTGACCTGGCCGCTTGCCGGCGCAAGGCGGCCGGCGATCAGCTTGGCGAAGGTGGACTTGCCGTTGCCGTTGGCCCCGAGCAGGGCGATGCGGTCGTCGGCGTCGATCCGCAGGGTGAGGCCGCGCAGCACCGGACGGTCGGGTTCGTAGCCGACCGCCACGTCGTCGAGCGCGATGATCGGCGGGGAGAGCTGGCGCGGGGGCGGAGGAATGACGATCGGCCGCACCTCGTCGCTGATCCGCGTCGTGATCGGCGCGAGCTTGGCGAGGCGCTTGGCCCGCGACTGGGCCTGCCGCGCCTTGGTCGCCTTGGCGCGAAAGCGCTCGATGAAGGCGGAGAGGCGCGCGCGTTCGGCCTCCTGTTTCTTCGCGAGCTTGAGGTCGAGGGCCTGGCGCTCGCGCCGCGCGCGTTCGCACGCGCTGTAGCCGCCGCGATAGAATGTGAGCTTGCCGGCTTCGAGCTGCAGGATCGAGTCGACGGCGGCGTCGAGGAGATCGCGGTCGTGGCTGATGACGATCGCGGTGTACGGATAACGGGCGAGGTGGTCCTCCAGCCACAGCGCGCCTTCGAGGTCGAGATAGTTGGTCGGCTCGTCGAGCAGCAGCAGGTCGGGCTGGCGGAACAGGACGCCGGCGAGCGCGACGCGCATGCGCCAGCCGCCGGAGAACTCCGAGACGGGGCGCGTGAGATCGGCGTGGGCAAAGCCGAGCCCGGCAAGGATCGCCGCCGCCCGCGCGGGCGCCGCATGCGCGGCGATGTCGCTCAGCCGCACATGAAGTTCGGCGATGCGATGCGGATCGGTCGCGGTCTCCGCCTCGGCGAGCAGCGCGCTGCGCTCGCGATCGGCGCCGAGCACGATGTCGATGAGCGGCTCGGGCCCGTTCGGCGCCTCCTGCGGCAGCGTCCCGATGCTCGTACGCGCCGGCGTGGCGATGCCGCCGGTCTCGGAGCCGAGGTCTCCGGCGATCACGCGGAAGAGGGTGGATTTGCCGGCGCCGTTGCGGCCGACAAGCCCGACCCGCGCCCCGGCGGGAATTTGCGCCGAGGCGTGGTCGATGAGGAGGCGGCCGGCCAGGCGGACGGAGAGATCATTGATGGCGAGCATGCGCGCCTATTGAACAAAGAGCGCGCATGATCGCAACACCCGAGCGCCCGGTCTCCTCAAGCCGCTTCGGCTTCGAGGAACGGGTAGTCGGTGTAGCCTTGCGGGCCTTTGCCGTAGAAGGTCTCGGGCGTGGGTGCATTGAGGGGCGCGTGCCGGCGGAAACGCTCCGGCAGGTCGGGATTGGCGATGAACGATTTGCCGAACGCCACGGCGTCGGCTTCGCCGGCGGCGAGCGCCCGCTCGGCGGTTTCCAGGGTGAACGCCTCGTTGGCGATATAGACGCCGCCGAACGCCTTTTTCAGCTGCGGCCCGATGCGGCCCTCGCCGGCATGCTCGCGCGCGCACAGGAAAGCGATTTTCCGCTTGCCGAGTTCGCGGGCGACGTAGCTGAATGTCGCCAGGCGATCGGAATCGCCCATCGAGTGCGCGTCGCCGCGCGGGGCGAGGTGCATGCCGACGCGGCCGGCGCCCCACACCGAAATCACCGCATCGGT
>JAEULX010000230.1 GCA_016793685.1 Bradyrhizobiaceae bacterium | reverse complement strand
ACCCCGAGCGGAACCTACGCGCCGACGCGGCTGGAGCGGTCCTGGTTCTCCCGCCAGTATTACAATTCGCCGATGCCGCACTCGATCTTCTTCCACGGCGGCTACGCGATTCACGGCAGCTACGAGATTTCGCGCCTCGGCGGTCCCGCCTCGCACGGCTGCATCCGGCTCCACCCCTCCAATGCCGCGACCCTGTACCGGCTCGTGAAGGAGCACGGCGCCGGCAGCACCCGCATCGTCGTCACCGGGACCAGTTCAGGGGTCGCCCGTAGAAAATCGCAGCCCCGGCGCGCCGCGTCGGAAGCCCGTTCGCGCCGATCCGGCTATCAGTATTACGCGCCCGGCTATCAGGGGAATTTTCCGTACTACCGTTATTGATTGGGCTGTCATCGGCCTTCCGGCCTGTGGAAAAGGCTGTGGACAGGCTGTGGAAAGCCCCGGGAAAACCTGTGCCTGAGCTGTGGACGGACGATGTTCGGGGATGATCCTTTGACAGCGGATGAGGCGTCGGCGGCCATCGTCGCGCGGCTCGCCACCGACCGCGCGCGGGCGCAGAAGCTCGCCGATCTCCTTCCTGAGGAATTCGAGGAGGCGGCGGTCGCGGCCTACGAATGCGGGCCGCAATGGTGCGTCGACATCCACTTTGCCGCCCCGCCCGATCAGGCCGCGGTCCGCGCACGGCTGGCCGCATTGGCAGGGGACGAAACGGCAACGGCCTTCCGCTTCGAGCCGATCGCAATGCGCGATTGGGTCGCGGCGAGCCTTGCCGGGCTGACCCCGGTCGAAGCCGGCCGCTTCATCGTGCACGGGGCTCACGATCGGGACCGCATTCCGGTCAACCGCATCGCCATCGAGATCGAGGCGGCGCTGGCATTCGGCACCGGGCATCATGGGACGACCCGTGGCTGCCTCCTGGCGCTCGATCGGCTGCTGAAGATGCAGGGCCCTCGCCCATGCCGGCGGAAGGCCGGTTGCGCGCGCGCCGGCGGGGGCCGCCGCCCAGCCCGCAGGACGGCCGTGCTCGACATCGGAACAGGTTCGGGGGTGCTGGCGATCGCGGCGGCAAAAGCCGCGCGCGCACGCGCACTCGGCAGCGACATCGATCCGGTGGCCGTGCAGGCGGCGAGAATAAACGCCCGGCACAACGGCGCCGGCGCGCTCGTCGATATCACGCAAGCCGCCGGCCTCGGGGCAAGCCGGCTCGCCGCGCGCCGCTTCACCGAGCGCGGGCCCTACGCGATCGTTTTCGCCAACATCCTGCTCGGGCCGCTCACGCGGCTCGCGCCGGGCGTTGCGCGTCTGGCCGCGCCCGGCGGACGGGTCATCCTGTCCGGATTGCTGCCGGGCCACGCGAACGCCGCCCTTGCAGCCTACCAGTCATGCGGGCTGCGGCTCGCATGGCGACTCACGCTGGAGGGGTGGGTCACACTGGTGCTGACCGGGCCGCACAGCGCCCGGCCAAGCTCCCCCGCCGCCAGCGCGTCCGTCAGTCGATCGTGAAGGGGTTCGTGCGGGTCGCGAAGCCCTGCGCCTCTACGCTATCGAGAAGCGGGCGGTACTGTCGCAGCAGGTTTTCCGCATATGCCATCCGCGACCGGTGCAGCGCGCTGTAAGCACGTGCGAGCAGGCCCTTCTTGCGGGGCTCCGAATCGGGAAGGGCGGCGACGTATTCCAGGTTGAGTAGGGTCATGGCGATCGTTCCTTTCTTGAACGGATCGCCCTCCTGCATTCCTCGCTTGTTTCTATTTGACTGCCAAATAAGCCCTCAGGCGGTTAACAGCCAGTTAGGATTAGGGCTTACAAATCGGCTCGGAAAACGGCCGGACATATGGCGTTAGCGCAGCCAGGCCCAGGGAATTTTGATTTCCCCAGTGCTTTGATTTCCAGATGAATATTGCTTTTTCGCGGGTAGCGCATGTCTCCCATGCGCGCGTTTGTCACGTCTCCGCGAGACCGTTGCCCGGCAAGGGCAATCTCCGTAGTGTCTGCAACCCATGGCTCCGATGCGCCTCCAATCCTTCGATGAGTCGTCCGACCCGTCGGAAAGCGCTTCGCGCATTGCCGCGCTTCGAACGGAGCTTGCCCGACGCGCCCTGAACGGCTGCATCGCGCCGCGGGCCGACTGCCATCAAAACGAGTACGTGCCCCCCGCCGACGAGCGCCTGCGCTGGCTCACCGGGTTCACCGGATCCGCCGGGGTTGCGATCGTGCTGGCCGAACGCGCGGCGCTGTTCGTCGACGGCCGCTATACCCTTCAGGTGCGCGACGAGGTCGATACGACCCTGTTCGAAATCGTCCATTTGACCGAAACGCCGCCGCATAAGTGGCTGGAGGAAAATCTGCCCCGCGGCGCGATGCTCGGCTACGATCCGTGGCTGCACACGGCGGAAGCGGTCGAGCGGCTGTCAGCCGCCTGCGCAAAGGCGTGCGGAGTGCTGGTTGCCGCCGAGCCGAACGTGATCGACGCCATCTGGGCCGACCGGCCGGCGCCTCCGCTCGGGCCGATCGTGCTGCACGACCTGCGCTATGCCGGCGAAACCGCCATCGACAAGCTCGTCCGCGTGCGCGGTGAATTGCACAGGCTCAAGGCCGATGCTCTCGTCGTGTCCGACCCGGCGGCGGTCGCCTGGCTCTTCAACATCCGCGGCAGCGACGTCGCGCACGCCCCTTTGCCGCTCGCCTTCGCGATCATTCCCGCCGATGGCCGCCCGTCGCTCTATGCCGATCCGCGCAAGTTCAGCAACGCCGTGTGCCAGAAGCTGCAGGAACTGACGGAGATCGCGCCGCCCGAGGCCTTCACGCACGATCTTGCCGCGTTCGCCCATGTCGGGGCGACGATCCGGCTCGATCAAGCCACCGCCGCGCAGGCGATCACGGTCACGATCGAACGGGTGGGCGGCAAGGCCGTTCGCGGCGCCGATCCGATCGTGGCGATGAAGGCCAGAAAAAACGCGACCGAGATCGAGGGGGCGCGCGCGGCGCATCGGCGCGACGGCGCGGCGCTCACCAACTTCCTCGCCTGGCTCGACGCCATCGCGCCGAAGGGCGTCATCACCGAGATCGAGGCGGTGGAGGCGCTGGAGGATTTCCGCAAGGCGACCGGCCTTCTGAAGGACATCTCCTTTCCCACCATCGCGGGAGCGGGACCGAACGGCGCGATCGTCCACTACCGGGTGACGCGCAGGACCGACCTCGGGCTCGCGCCCCGCGAACTCTTCCTGGTCGACTCGGGCGGCCAATACGAAGACGGCACCACCGACGTCACCCGCACCGTCACGATCGGCGAACCGACGGAGGAAATGCGCGACCGCTTCACCCGTGTGCTCAAAGGGCACATCGCGATTGCGCGCGCCGTTTTCCCGGAGGGAACGACCGGCGCGCAGCTCGACAGCTTCGCCCGCGCCTCGCTATGGGCCGCCGGGCTCGATTTCGATCACGGCACCGGACACGGGGTCGGCAGCTTCCTCTCGGTGCATGAGGGGCCCGCGCGCATTTCCAAACTTGGGAACGTGGCGCTCGAGCGCGGCATGATCCTCTCCAACGAGCCCGGCTACTACAAGGAAGACGCCTACGGCATCCGCATCGAGAACCTGGTGCTGGTGACGGAAGCGCCGCCGGTGGCGGGCGCGGAAAAGCCGCTCAACACGTTCGAGACGCTGACGCTCGCGCCCATCGACGTGCGCCTCGTTCTCCCGTCGCTGATGACGGAATGCGAGATCGCCTGGCTCAACGCCTACCACGCCCGCGTTCGTGAGACGCTCTTGCCGCTCGTTTATGATGAAACGAGGCATTGGCTGGAAAACGCGACGCGCGCGATCGCCAAATAACAAGTCTTTACGCTTCTGGAACCGATTTTCGTTCTGCGCGCCGGACAGCGATAATCAAGGCGCAGAACCTGAGTTGAGATTTTCAGCGCCGTCAACCGGCGCGGCTACGCGGTTTCCCGCGTCACCGGCTTTATCCGCACCATTCCGACTGGCCGACCCACCCGCGTCGGAGCGCGGAAACACATTATTATCCATCCCCCAATATGTTCATTCCCGGCAGCGTTGCGTACCAGGGACCTGGGATGCTTTTGGGCAAGTTCAGCGGCGTACCAGCGACTCGACGGCGATCTGCCCGGTCGCAACTTCTGGCGGGCGCAGCATTGATCGTGGCGATCGCGCCCGCTGCGGCCCAGGACGCAACCTGGCTCGGGATGACCAGCAACTATTT
>JAEULX010000178.1 GCA_016793685.1 Bradyrhizobiaceae bacterium | reverse complement strand
GCCAGCGCGGGGCGCCGCGATCGGCCCGAATTTGATCCGAAGACTGTCCGCCATTCCGCTCCTCATCCCATCGGCCTGTGGCTGGCCAGACACACGGGTGGCCAAATGCGCCGACTCGGTAGTGACCCGTATCCGCAACCTTCTCATAGCATTAGCGGCCCAGTCTGGTCATACTGCATTAACCGTGTGGAGCCTATGGAGGCTGTGCCTTCGGGCGGCCATTTTGTGGACAGATCAACAGGCTACCGTTCGAGATCAGAAATCCGCCGGGCATCGCCTCGGCGCCAACGGGGGAAAGGGGACCGACAAAAATCGAGTGCGAGTAAGAACGCGGAAGTAAGTCGGTGTGTAAGGTGGCGCGCGGGGGGCGCGTGAAATGGCCGGATTGATCGGCAAACGTCTGGCTAGCCAAGCATGGAGCCGGGGGGTTCCGTGTGATCAAATTTTTACGGCGATCTGCGACCGTGCGGCGGGCGGCGAAACCGGCGCGGCCGGCGCGACCGTTGTGGGCGGCGCCGAGCGTGGCATGGGTGAGAGCGTAGGCTGATGATTGCGGGACGACTATCTCGCTATTTCGGTGGGCGCTTCCTCAGCGCATTGCTCTCTATTTTCATCGGCGGCTTCTGCCTGGTGGCGCTCATCGACTATATCGAGTTGGTCCGGCGCAGCAGCGATGCGCCGAACTCGTCGGCGCTCATCAGCGCGGCGATTTCGCTGACCCGCATCCCGCAGCTGATGGAAATCCTGATGCCGTTCGCGGTGCTCGTCGGCGCGATGATGTGCTACCTGAACCTGTCGCGCCGCCTGGAACTCGTCATCGCGCGCGCGGCTGGCGTATCGGCCTGGCAGTTCATCACCCCTGCCCTCTTCGTCGCTTTCATGTTCGGCGTGTTCGCGACCACGGCCTACAATCCCGGCGCCGCGTACCTGAAGGAACAGTCGAAGCGCCTCGAGGTCAAATATATCGGCGGCTCGCAGCAGACCAGCCTGCAGAGCACCGGAGGCGGTTTCTGGATCAGCCAGAAAAACGCAGCCGGCCAAGCGATCATCAACGCGGTGACCAGCAGCGACCAGGGCGTGCAGCTCGGCGGCGTCACCGTCCTCATCTATGACCACGAGAACCATTTCCGCGAGCGCATCGAAGCGAAGGCTGCGACCCTGACCGGCGGATTCTGGCGCCTGCAGGGCGTGCAGCGATACACGTTGAATGAGCCGCCGATCATCTCGCCGGAATACATGCTCGCCACCAATCTCACGGTCGAGCAGGTGCGCGAAAGCTTTGCCACTCCGGACACGGTATCGTTCTGGAATCTGCCGTTCTTCATCGAAAAGGCCGAGCGCGCGGGCCTCGCCGCAGCCGGTTACAGGCTGCAATACCAGAAGCTTCTGTCGCGACCCGCCTTGCTCGTCACAATGGTGCTGGTGGCGGCCGCCTTCAGCTTGCGCTTCTTCCGCTTTGGCGGCGTGCAGAACATGGTGCTGTGCGGCGTCACAACGGGCTTCGTGCTTTACGTCCTCTCGAAAATCACTGACGACTTGAGCAAGGCCGAGCTTTTGCATCCGATTGCGGCGGCATGGCTGCCGATCGTGATCGGAACGCTCACCGGCCTCCTTCCGCTGCTTTATCAGGAGGACGGCTGATCATGAGTACGCTCGTCGCCCTCCCCTCGGTCCAACAACGGCGGTGGCACGCCAGCCTTGCGATGATTCTTCTCGCGAGCGCGGCGACGTTCGTCAGCGTGGGCCAAGCGCATGCGCAGTATCTCAACTTCCAGACTCAGCTCAGGCCGGCCCCGCCGAAGCAAGAGCCGGAAGTCGGCGATCCGCCGATGCTCGTGCAGGCCAACGAGATTCAGTACGACTATCCCAACGAGCGCGTGGTGGCGGTCGGGAGCGTGCAGATCTATTACAAGGGATCGACGGTCCAGGCCGACAAGGTCATCTACGATCAACGGACCAAGCATCTTCACGCCGAAGGCAATGTGCGCCTGACGGGCGCCGACGGCGTGATCACTTATGGCGAACTGATCGATCTGAGCGACGATCTTCGCAACGGGTTCATCGATTCGCTGCGGCTCGAGACGGCCGACCAGACCCGTTTTGCCGCGGCGCGCGGGCGGCGCACCGAGGGCAATTTCACCGTCCTCGAAAGCGGCGTCTACACCGCCTGCCAGGCGTGCCGGGATGATCCCCGCAAGCCGCCGCTGTGGCAGGTCAAGGCGGCCCGGATCATTCACGACCAATCGGAGAAAATGATCTATTTCGAGGACGCGCGCCTCGAGTTCTTCGGCGTGCCCCTCGCCTACGCGCCGTACATGGCGGCGCCCGACCCCACCGTGAAGCGGAAGTCGGGCTTCCTGATGCCGTTGATCAGCACCAATTCGATCTACGGCGTCGGGGTCGAAACGCCGTACTACTTCGCGCTCGCGCCGAGCTATGACGCGACCTTCTCTCCGCGCTTCATGACGAAGCAGGGTCCATTGCTGCAAGGCGAGTGGCGCCAGCGCCTGGAGAACGGCTCTTACACCTTGCGCGCGGCGGGCCTCTACCAGACCGACAAGGATGAATTCACCAATACGGACGGGTACAAGACATTCCGCGGCAGCCTCGAAACAAGGGGCCGGTTCAACTTGTCGCCGAACTGGGCCTGGGGTTGGGACGGCGTGCTGGTATCCGATCCGACCTTCTTCGCCGACTACAAGATCCGGACGCTGCAGGCGAGCTCGCTCGAGTTGATCAACCTGTTCGGGGCGACCGATGTGGGCGTGTCGCAGGCGTTCGTCGCCGGCCGCGGCGACCGCAGCTATTTCGACGTCCGTGCGATCCACTACACCGGTTTCACCGCTTCGGACCAGCAGACGGTCCTTCCGAACATCCATCCGGTCCTGGACTACGAGTACACGTTCAACCAACCGATCTTGGGCGGAGAGCTCGGCTACAGCGTGAACACGACCTCCTTGTCGCGTCAGAACGCGAGCTTCGATGCGATAAGCCAAACGGCTACGACGTACGGGTATTGCAACACGGCAACCGCAGACCCGGCGGTCAAGACGAGCGCGAACTGCCTGCTGCGGGGCGTTCCCGGCACGTATTCCCGCGTCTCCGCCGAGTCGCACTGGCGGACCAAGTACATCGATTCTTTCGGCCAGGTGTTCACGCCCTTCTTCTCCGTGCGCGGCGACGCCGCACAGCTCGCGATCAACTCCGATCCGGGCGTTTCGAACTTCATCGCGACCGGCGACGACTCCCTGACGCGGTACATGGCGACCGCCGGCCTGGATTACCGGTACCCCTTCATCTCCGTCCACAGCTGGGGCACGCAGACGATCGAGCCGATCGCGCAGATCATCGCCCGGCCGAACGAAACCAACATCGGCAAGCTGCCCAACGAAGATGCGCAGAGCCTCGTCTTCGACGACTCGAATCTCTTCAAGGTCGACAAGTTCACCGGCTGGGATCGGGTCGAGGGCGGCGGACGCGCCAATGTGGGCGTGCAATACACCGCGCAGATCAATGGCGGCGGCACAATCAATGCCTTGTTCGGCCAGTCCTATCAGCTCTTCGGCCTGAACTCGTTTGCAATCGCCGACACGACCAATACCGGGCTCGGCAGCGGTCTCGACACGAAAGCTTCCGACTATGTCGCCCGGTTCACCTACGCACCGAACAGAATCTTTTCGTTCATTACGCGTTATCGCTTCGACGAGCAGAACTTCGACCTGCAGCGATTCGAAGCCGAAGCGCGCGCCAACGTCGACCGCTGGAACGTTTCCCTGATGTATGGCAACTACGCAGCGCAGCCGGAGCTGGGCTTCCTCGAAAAGCGTGAGGGGCTGCTTTCCTCGGGCTCGGTCAAGCTCAGCACGAATTGGGTCTTCACCGGCGCCGCGCGTTACGACATCGCCCACAACAATCTCAGCCAGACCCAGGCGGGAATTGGCTATATCGACGATTGCTTCCTGCTGGGGCTCAACTACATAACCGACTATACGTACAGCACCAGCATTCCGACGTCGAACCACACGGTGATGTTGCAGCTCGGCCTGCGGACCCTGGGCAACACGTCGTCGTCGGGGCTCGGATCCGCCAGTGTTCCTGCGACGGCCGCTCAATAATTTTGCCTATTTCTGTGGCTAGTTTCCAACCCAGGTTCGGCGGTAACCGTCGCCGCCGGCATGCGTTGCTTTCGCTATTCTCTATAATGGCGCCGCTTAGCCTTCCCTCGCCTGCGCTTGACTGCAAGCGTCGCTTCCGGTGAAGGTTGCCGCAGAGCGCGTTGCCCGGTCGCAACGGAAAAGCGTCAAACGCCGCCGTCATTGATGAAACGCTTCGAGGTCGATATTCGCGTCATGAAACTCCATTGGCCCCGCCTCCGTCCGATATCCGCGGCGTTCTGCCTTGGCGCAATCCTCTCGCTTGGCGCATTCGCGGGCGACTTCTCGCGGCCAGCGGCCGCTCAGGGAGTGGTCGTGGTGGTGAATGGCGAGCCGGTCACCGCCTACGATATCGATCAGCGCTCCAAGTTTCACCAGATGGTGAGCCGCAAGTCGCCAGGCCGGCAAGACGTGATCGACGAGCTGATCAACGAAAAGATCAAGGTGCAGACGGGACGTCGCTACAAGCTCGAAATCACCGACAAGGACGTCGATGCGTCGTTCGCCGAAATGGGCAAGCGGATGAACTTGTCGGGCGACCAGCTCGCCCAGTTGCTCGAGAAGAACGGGGTCGATCCCGGAACGCTCAAGTCCCGAATCCGCGCCGACATGGTCTGGCAGCAGCTCGTACGCGGCAAATTCCAATCGAGCTTCCAATTCCGCGAGAAGGACATCCTCGCGGCGATCGAGAAGAAAGACGACAAGGGAGACGAAGTGGCGGCCAAGACGGTCGCATACGACTACCTTCTGCGCCCAATTCTGTTCGTCCTTCCGAAGGGGGCCTCGCAGGCGGCCATCGCCGCCCGGCAGCGCGACGCCGAGGCGATGCGCAGCCGCATCCAGGATTGCGAACAGGGCTTGCGCTTCGCCCGGGCGCTGCCTGACGTGCTCGTGCTCGATCCGGTGGCCCGCAATTCCGCCGACCTTCCTCCCGCGCTGCAGGAAGTACTCGAACGCACCGGCGTCGGCCGATTGACCAGCCCGGAGACGACGGCGAACGGTATCCAGGTGTTTGCGATTTGCGAGAAGCGGGAAACCAAGGTCGATACCCCCGCCATGCGCAAGACCCGCAGCGAGATGTTCAGCAAGCAGTTCGAAGCCAAGTCGAAGCGCTATCTCAGCGAGTTGCGCCGACAGGCGCTGATCGAAATGAAATGAGACCGCCGCTTGCACTGACCGTCGGCGAGCCAGCCGGGATAGGACCCGACATCGCGCTCGCGGCCTGGGTGCGCCGCGCGGAACTCGACCTGCCCCCGTTCTACCTCCTCGCCGACCCTGCTTTCCTTGCTCGCCGCGCGCATGCGCTCGGGCTCGACCTTTCCGTCGCCACGGTCACGCCGGCGCAGGCGAACCAGGCGTTTCCGACCGCCCTGCCCGTCGTCGATATCGGATCGGCCATCACGGCGCAGCCCGGCGTACCGGATGCGTCGAGCGCGCCGGCTGCGATCACCGCCATCGACCGGGCCGTTGCGGCGGTGCTGGCGGGAGAGGCCGCGGCGATCGTCACCAACCCCATCGCCAAGAGCGTGCTCTACCGGGCCGGCTTCGGCGACCCCGGGCACACGGAATATCTCGCGCGCCTGGCGACGCGCGCGACCGGACGCGCGGTCCTGCCGGTGATGATGCTCTGGTCGCCGGAGCTCGCCGTGGTTCCGGTGACGATTCACGTGCCGCTCGCCGCCGTGCCGGGGCAACTCACCCGCGACCGCATCGTTGCGACCGGACGCATCGTCGCCCGCGATCTTGCCTGGCGCTTCCGCATCGGTCGCCCGCGGCTGGTGGTCGCCGGCTTGAACCCGCACGCCAGCGAGAACGGCGCGATCGGACACGAGGAGCACGACATCATCGCACCGGCAGTCGCTGCGCTCGCGGCCGAGGGCATCGCTGTCCGCGGACCGCTTCCGGCGGACACCTTGTTCCATGCCGGAATGCGCGCGACCTATGACGCCGCGCTGTGCATGTACCACGACCAGGCGCTGATCCCCATCAAGACCCTCGCCTTCGCCCATGCGGTGAATGTCACCCTCGGGCTGCCGTTCGTGCGCACCTCGCCGGACCATGGCACCGCATTCGACCTGGCGGGAACCGGCCGCGCCGACCCGTCGAGTCTCGTCGCCGCGCTGCGGCTCGCGATGCGCCTCGCCGACGCGCACCCGGCCATCGCAGCGGCGGAATGAACGGCGCGGCGCGCAACGATGACGCGCGGCGCGTGACATGAGTGCGATCGACGACCTCCCGCCGTTGCGCGAGGTGATTCGCCGGCACGCGCTCGCCGCGCGAAAGTCGCTCGGACAGAACTTTCTGCTCGACCTCAATCTCACCGCCCGCATCGCCCGCGCGGCGGGGCCACTCGAGGGTGCGACCGTGGTCGAGATCGGTCCCGGGCCCGGTGGATTGACGCGCGCGCTGCTGGCGGAGGGGGCGAAGCGCGTGATCGCCGTCGAACGCGACCCGCGCGCGATCGCGGCGCTGGCCGAGATCGCCGCACGCTATCCGCAACGCCTCACGATCATCGAAGGCGATGCGCTCGCCCAGGACCTGGCCGCGCTGATCGAAGGCGCACGGCCGGCGCGTATCGTCGCCAACCTGCCCTACAATATCGCGACCGCGCTGCTCGTCGGCTGGCTTTCGCTCGAACCGTGGCCGCCCTGGTACGATATGCTTGTTCTCATGTTTCAGCGCGAGGTCGCCGAGCGCATCGTCGCCGCCCCGGGCAGTAAAAGTTACGGCCGGCTTGCCGTTCTGGCGCAATGGCGCACGGAGCCGCGCATCCTGTTCGACGTCGCGCCGCAAGCCTTCGTGCCGCCGCCCAAGGTGACCTCCTCGCTAGTCAGATTCATGCCGCGGCCGGCGCCCGTGGCCTGCGCGCGCGCGGCCCTCGAACAGGTGACCGCGGCCGCCTTCGGGCAGCGCCGGAAAATGCTGCGCCAGAGCCTGAAATCCCTCGGCGGCGATCCGCTCGCCTTGCTTGCCGAGACCGACATCGAGCCGACGGCGCGCGCC
Source organism: Bradyrhizobiaceae bacterium (assembly GCA_016793685.1). Classification (GTDB taxonomy): domain Bacteria; phylum Pseudomonadota; class Alphaproteobacteria; order Rhizobiales; family Xanthobacteraceae; genus Rhodoplanes. Next base: position 3,450 of record JAEULX010000178.1, on the reverse strand, counting down.
GAAGACATTCCGGTCGCGGGCTTTGTCGCGCTCGCCAATGCCTGGGTCCGGCTGCGGGCGAAGCCCGCCTGATTTTGCAAGCAGGACGGAGCGCGCATCGCGCGCGCTGCCGTCAGGGAGCGATCTGTCTGAGGTCGGCCAGCAGCTTGGCGACGCGCGTCTCGAGGTCGTCGGAATGCATGATGCGCTTGAGGCGTTCGGCGGTGAGGATCGCGCGCAGCTGCGCGAAACTCTCGTGGAGATCACAATTGATCAGCACGTAATCGTATTCCGTCCAGTGGGGAATCTCTTGCGCGGCGTTGCGCAACCGCCGTGCGATGATCTCTTCCGAATCTTCGGCACGCCGTTCGAGCCGCGCCTTCAGTTCGGCGGCGGACGGCGGCAGCACAAAGACGCTCACGACGTCGCTGCGCATCCTCTGGTAGATTTGCTGCGTTCCCTGCCAATCGATGTCGAACAGCATGTCGCGGCCGGCCGCGAGCGCCTGCTCCACCGGCTCGCGCGGGGTGCCGTAGCAGTTGCCATGCACCTCCGCCCACTCCAGCAGTTCATCGCCGGCGCGCATGGCCTCGAAGTGGCGCATCGAAATGAAGCGGTAGTGCACCCCGTCGATCTCGCTCGGCCGTCGCGCGCGCGTGGTCACCGAGACCGAGAGATTGAGGTTGTTTTCCTTCTCGATCAGCGTGCGCGTCAGCGTGGTCTTGCCCGCGCCCGACGGCGAGGAGACGACGAACAGGATGCCGCGCCGGGCGACGGCCTCATCCTTCGCACGCGCCGCCAAACCACTCATGGCTACTCCAGATTCTGCACCTGTTCGCGGAACTGCTCGACCGCGCTTTTCAGCTCCAAGCCGATCGTGCTGAGTTCGATGTCGTTTGCTTTCGCGCACAGCGTATTGGCTTCGCGATTGAGCTCCTGCGCGAGGAAATCGAGCCGCCGCCCGATCGCCCCGCCCTTCTTGACGAGTTGATTCGCCTGCGCGACATGCGCGTGCAGCCGGTCGAGTTCCTCGCGCACGTCCGCCTTCGCGGCGATCAGAATCGCCTCCTGGTGCAGCCGGTCGGGATCGAAACGTTCCGACGCTTCGAGCAGCAGCGCCACCTGGCGGGCGAGCCGTTCCCTGACCGCTTCCGGTTTGCGCCCCGGCGCCGTTTCGGCGCGTTCCGCCAGCGCCGCGATGTCGGCAAGGCGCTGGGCAAGCACGCGGCCGAGCGCTTCGCCCTCGTGCCGGCGCATGGCCGTGAGATCGGCGAGCGCCGAAGCGAACCCCGTGACCACCGCCGCTTCCGCCGCCGCGCGGTCATTCTCGCTTTCGTCGGCCTCGATGACCTCCACCACGCCTTTGATCGCGAGGATCCCGTCGAGGCGGGGCGGCTCGGCCTGAATACGCTCGGACAGGCCTTCGAGGGTTGTGAGGACGGCGGACAGCACCTGGTCGTTGACGCGGACGATCGGCTGCACGGCAGGCCGTTCGACCGTGAGCGTGGCATAGACGGTTCCGCGCGCGAGCACCTCGCCCGCCTTGGCGCGCACCGCCTGTTCGATCGCGTCCCACCCCTGCGGCACGCGCAGCCGCAGGTCGAGGCCCTTCGCGTTGACCGATTTGATCTCCCAGGAGAACGCGTATTGCCCGCTCGCGCCGTTGCAGCGGGCAAAGCCGGTCATGCTGGACAGCGCCGTGGGAGCGCTCCGGGTATTCGCACGCAAGGATGCTTCGGCGCTCATCGCGTCGATCGGCCGCTGTTTTGCTCCGACGACCGGCGGCGGACCGGCGCGGAGCGGGGCGCTGGCGCAGGGGGCGGCGTCGGCGCAGCAGCCTCTTCCGGCGCTGCGGTGTCATTGTCGTTCTCGCGCTGCGAACGCTCGATCGAACGCAGCTTCGCCACGTTGCGCTGATGCTGTTCCAGCGTCTCTGCAAACACATGGCCGCCGGCGCCGTCGGAGACGAAGAAGAGTTCCTTGGTGCGGGCGGGATTTGCGGCCGCCTCAAGCGCGGCGCGGCCGGGATTGGCGATCGGACCCGGCGGCAGCCCGTCGATGACATAGGTGTTGTAGGGGGTCGGCTGGTCGATTTCGCTCTTGAGAATGGGGCGCCCGAGCGTTCCCTTGCCTCCGACCAGGCCGTAGATGATGGTCGGATCCGACTGCAGCCGCATGCGTTGCTTGAGGCGATTGACGAATACCGCGGCGACCCGCGTGCGTTCCTCCGGCCGGCCCGTCTCCTTCTCGATGATCGAGGCGAGCGTCACCAGCTGGTCCGGCGAGCGCAGCGGCAGATCGGCCATGCGCCGCTCCCAGACCTCCTGCACGACGCGGCGCTGCGCCTGCTGCATGCGCTGGAGCACCTGCTCCCGCGGCGTGCCGCGCACCACCTTGTAAGTCTCCGGCAACAGCGAGCCTTCGCGCGGCATCTCGCGGATATTGCCCCCGAGCATGTCGGCGTCGAGCAAGCGGTGCACGACCTGCTCGGAGGTGAGTCCCTCGGGCACCGTGAGCGCATGCTGGACAACCTTGCCGTCGAGCAAGGTCGCGATCACATCGCCCAGGGTCGCATGTTGGGGGAACAGGTATTCGCCGGACTTGAGATCGTCGCGCGCCTTGCGCACCACCACCGCGCCGACAAAGGTCCAGGGCTGGTCGATCACGCCCTCCTTGACCAGGAGATCGGCGATGTCGCGCACGCCGGCCCCACGCGGAATGTTGACGACCTTGTCCTCGCCGAGCGGACCCGGCGTTTCCATGCGCTGCCTGCCGACCATGATCGCCACGCCGACGACGATTGCGATCAGGACGAGGAAGGTGATGATCGCGTTGCCGATCACGACGATCGGATGGCGGGCGCGCTGCGAGCGCCGCTTGGGCGCCGGCACGCTCTCGGGCGCGAGCCCCGTGCGTGGGCTGCGCGGACCAGCCTTGTTCTGCTGGCCCGGAGGCGTCGGCTCTCCGCCGCGCGGTCCTCGGAAGTACGTCATAAAAACCGGCTCCCCGGCGGCCGTCCCTCAGGGCGAGTCGGCGCATTGCCTTAACTCGTATGGGGCCAATGTGACGGTTTGCTGGACGGTACACCAGAACGCAGGGCGGCGGAAACCGCGGGCATTCGCGTGTAGGCATTCAGCGCAGATGCATCAATGCCATTGAAATTATGGCGTTTTTACCAGTCCAAACCGCTCTCGCGCCGCAACTTGTGCAAAGCCTGCTGCGCGGCGCGAAAAATTCGGCGCGGTCACTGAAGCCGGCGGAAGACGAGCGAAGCGTTGGTGCCGCCGAAGCCGAAAGAATTGGTCAGCACGACGTTGACTTCGCGCTTCTTCGCCTTGTGCGGGACAAGGTCGATCGGCGTTTCGACGGACGGATTGTCGAGATTGAGTGTGGGCGGCACGACGTTATCGCGAATGGCGAGAACCGAGAAGATCGCTTCCACCGCCCCTGCCGCGCCGAGCAGATGGCCGA
>JAEULX010000147.1 GCA_016793685.1 Bradyrhizobiaceae bacterium | reverse complement strand
GCGCTCGACCTCGGCATTACGCTCTACGCCGGCGAAGCCGAAGGCCGCATGGACACCTTCCTGCGCGATATGGCGGCCGGCGCGGCAAAACCGATCTACAACTACATGAACGATCTGCCGGAGATGGCGGCCGCCACCTATCCGATCCTGCCGCGCGAGACGGTGACGCGCGTCGCCGGCCATTATGCAAGCTTCGACGCCGGCCGCGGCTGCCCGTTCCAGTGCAGCTTCTGCACCATCATCAACGTCCAGGGCCGCAAGTCGCGCTACCGCACGGCCGACGACGTCGAGGGCATCGTGCGCGCCAATGCGGCGCAAGGCATCACCCGCTTCTTCGTCACCGACGACAACTTCGCGCGCAACAAGAACTGGGAGCCGATCCTCGACCGCCTGATCGAACTGCGCGAGCGGGATGGCTTCCGCATCCGGCTGATGCTCCAGGTCGACACGCTCTGCCACCGCATTCCCGGCTTCATCGAGAAGGCGGCGCGGGCGGGCTGCACCGCGGTGTTCATCGGGCTCGAGAACATCAATCCCGAATCGCTGATGGGCGCCAAAAAGCGCCAGAACAAGATTTGGGAATATCGCGAGATGTTCCTCGCCTGGCGGCAGGCCAAGGTGATGACCTACGCCGGCTATATTCTCGGCTTCCCGACCGATACGCCGGAATCGATCGCGCGCGACATCGAGATCATCAAGAAGGAATTGCCGATCGAGTTGCTCGAGTTCTTCTTCCTGACGCCGTTGCCGGGCTCGGAAGATCACAAGACCCTGTACACCCGCGGGGTTCCCATGGACCCCGACATGAACAACTACGATCTCGAGCACGCCTGCACCGCGCATGCGACGATGTCGAAAGAAGCGTGGGAGCGCGTGTATGCCGATGCGTGGAAGCGCTACTATTCCGACCAGCATGTCGAAACCATCATGCGGCGGGCGGTCGCGACCGGCATCAACAGGACGAAGATATTCGACGCGATAACGGTATTCCGGGGCGCCGCCAGCGTCGAAGGCGTGCATCCGCTGCAGTTCGGCTTCGTCCGGCGGAAAATCCGCACCCAGCGCCGCCCCGGCCTGCCGGTGGTCAATCCATTCGTGTTCTACCCCTGGCGGGCGTTCGACTTCCTCAAGGTCGGCTACAGGTGGTGGCGCCTCATCCGCCACCATCGCGCGATCCTGAAGCGGATCGTCGCCGACCCGGCGGCGGAAAGCTATACCGACGAGGCGTTGCAGCCGGTCGCCGCCACGCCGACCGGCAATTTCGTCGACATGTACGCCGACCGCATTCCCAACACCTATGGCGCGCCGCCCAAACACCCGGTCGCCGCTGAATAGGTGAGACGCCGTCCTGCGCGAGCGAGGTGCGCGCGTGGCGCGAGCGCGCCGCGTCACACATCGCCGATGAATTCGCGCGCGTGCCGTTCCAATTCATTCGCGTAGCGGCGCAAGACATGCGCCTCGCTGAGAATCCCGACCACCCGCTGCGAGGCGTCCGAATCGACGACGGCGAGCGCCTCGGCCTCGGCGCGGTCGAAGGCGGCGACGGCTTCGCGCACGTTCATGGCGGGGAACAGCATGTCCTGCGCATGGCGCAGCGCCGCGTCCACGGTGGCCTGCCCGTCGAATTGGCTGGAGTGGGCTTCCGACACGATGATCAGCCCCGCATACCGCGCCTCGCGATCGACCGCCACGACCTGCGCCGTCGATCCGAGCGGAAACGCCGTGCGGAATTCCGCAAAAGTCGTGTCGGTCGGAACCGTCTTGATGTCATGCCGCATCATCCGGGCGACGGTGAGATCGCGGATCCAGCCGATATCGGCAGCGCTGCGAATGACCTCGCCGCGCAGGTGAAAGCGCCAGGTGGCGAACGAGTAGCCGAACAGCGCCCGCGTGACCTGGGTGGAAACGACGACAGCGATCAGGACGGCGGCGGTCAACCGCAGGTCGCCGGTCGCTTCGATGGCGATGAAGGTCATGGTCAGCGGGCCGCCGATGACCGACGCCGACAGCGCACTCATGCCGACCACCGCGTAGACGGCGGGATCGATGCCGAGCGCCGGCCATGCCGCCGCGATGCCGCTTGCAAGCAGCTTTCCCGCCAGCGCGCCGACGAGGAGCGAGGAAAAAAAGAAGCCGCCGCGGAAGCCGGAACCGAGCGAAACGACCGAGGCGAGCGATTTCATCACCAGCACGAGCGCGATCGTCGGAATCGCCGCGTCGAGGACGCCGGAGAAATACAGCGCGCCGTGTCCGGACGACATGACCTGCGGGCTGACCACCGCGAGCGCGCCGACCACGAGGCCGCCGAACATCGGCCGCAAGAACTGACGGACCCCGAGACGATGGTACATCGCCTCGCACAGCGGAACCCCGCGCATCAGCGCAATGCCAAAAAATGCGGCCAGCAAGCCGACAGCGGCGGCGATGGGGAGGTCGTGGCCGGCCACCCGCGCCTGCGAGGCGATCACGATAAGATGCGCGGGGGAGAGCGCATTCGCGGTGAAGTAGCCGATGACGGCGGCGATCGTCACCGGCCCGAGGCCGAAGACCGAGTAGCTTCCGATGATGACCTCGAATGCGTAGAAGGCGCCGCTGAACGGGGCGCCGAAGGCCCCGGCGATTCCCGCCGCCGCCCCGCAGCCGACCAGGATGCGCAGGTCGCTTCGCCGCAGCCGCAGCGCCTGCCCGATGCGCGAGGCGATCCCGCTCGAAAGCTGGGTGTAACCGGCTTCGAGCCCGACCGATGCGCCAATGCCGCTCGACCATACCGTTCGAAAGGCAACGACGAGACTTCCGATCAACGACATGCGCCCGCCGTGCAGCGCATTCGCTTCGACGGGGTCGATCTCGCGGTCCGGCCGTTTGCGCCGGATCGCGGCCGAGACCAGGCCGAAGCCCAGTCCGCCGATGACCGGGACGCCCAGCGCAAGCATGGGACTGAGCGAAGGATGCGCCGAGAGCGACTCGCCCGGTCCCAATTCGAACAGCACCTCGTGCAGGAACTCGACGGATTTTCCCATCGCGGTGGCGACGAGACCACCCGCCACGCCGGCGATCGCGGCGAGCACGAGCAGGCTCCACGCACGCGCGCGGACAAACAGGCGCAGCCAACGCGGCGCCTCCAACTGGCCTAAGCGCTTCAGCAAATCGAGCTGCAAGGCGAATGTCCGGTATCGGCAAGGTCCGAGAAGAGGACGTCAGCCAAATATCACCGGACGCCGCGACTTCCCACCCCCGGACATGCCCTGAGGGGAGCGAGACGCGTGAACGACTCCGCCGACGCGCCACTCAAGCGAGGACGTAGCCCGTCTTCACGGTGGTATAGAACTCGACCGCATGGCGTCCCTGCTCGCGCGGGCCGTAACTCGACGCTTTGCGGCCGCCGAACGGCACGTGATAGTCGACGCCGGCGGTCGGCAGGTTGACCATCACCATGCCCGCCTCGGCGTTGCGCTGGAAATGCGCGGCGTATTTCAGGCTGCCGGTGAAGATGCCGGACGACAGCCCGTAGGGCGTGTCGTTGGCGACGGCGAGCGCCTCCTCGTAATCCTTCACCCGGATGACCGCAGCGACGGGGCCGAAAATCTCCTCGCGCGCGATCCGCATGGCGTTGTCGACCCCGACGAACAGCGCGGGCTGCAGATAGAAGCCCTGCTTGTCGCGATTGAGCCGCTCGCCGCCCCAATGCAGCGCCGCGCCCTCCTCCTTGCCGATCGCAAGATAACGGAGATCCTGGTCGAGCTGGGATGCGTCCACCACCGGGCCGACCTGCGTCCCCGGCTTGAGCGCATCGTCGACGACGAGAGCTTTCGTTTTCGCCGTCAACGCCGCAACGAACCGGTCGTGAATGCCCGCCGTCACGATCACCCGCGAGGACGCGGTGCAGCGCTGGCCGGTCTGGTAGAACGCGCCGTTCGCCGCCGCCTCGACCGCGAGGTCGAGATCGGCGTCGTCGAGGACGACCAGCGGGTTCTTGCCGCCCATCTCCAGCTGCAGCTTCTTCATTTTCGGCGCGGCGACGGCGGCGGCAGCCACCTTGCGCCCGGTCGCGGCCGAGCCCGTGAACGACACCGCCGCAACGTCGTCATGCCCCAGCAAGACGTCGCCGATCTCCGCGCCGCGTCCCATGACCAGATTGAACGCGCCCGCGGGAAATCCGGTGCGGGCGATGATCTCCGAAAGCGCGTGCGCGCTGGCGGGCACGAGGTCGGCCGGCTTGAATACGACGCAATTGCCATAGGCGAGCGCCGGAGCAATTTTCCAGGCGGGAATCGCGATCGGGAAATTCCACGGCGTGATGAGCGAAACGACCCCGACCGGCTCGCGCGTGATCTCGACGGTGACGCCGGGCCGCGTACTCGCCACCTTCTCGCCGACGAGACGCAGCGCCTCGCCGGCGAAGAAGCCGAATATCTGCCCTGCCCGCACCACCTCCCCCACGCCGTCGACGAGCGGCTTGCCTTCCTCGCGCGCGAGCAGGCGGCCAAGCTCGTCCTTGCGCGCGATGATCTCGTCGCCGATCATCTTGAGCGCGTCGGCGCGGGCCTGCGGCGTCATGCGTGCGCAGGCGGGAAAGGCGGCCTTCGCCGCGGCGACCGCGGTCTCGGCGTCGATCTTGCTCGCGCGCGCGTACTCGCCGACGACATCGCTCAGGTCCGACGGATTGATGTCGGGCGCGGCATTGGCGGCGGCGACCCATTCGCCGCCGATGTAGTTGCGATGTGCGGTCATGGACGGCCCGGCTATCGCTTTGCCGCCTCCGAGAGGATCGTGGCCATGAACTGCGCCGGGGTCTGGTCCTTGGCTTCCGCCTGGTTCGTCAGGCTCTGAAACACCGGCGGCGGAAGCGGAACATTGGCGATGATCAGCGATCCGGCCGGCATGTTGGCCGCCGTGACCTCGCGCATCAGCACCGCATCGAACTGGCGCATGAGCCGCCATTTCTGCCCGTAGGAGACCTGCGTCATGCGCGCCACCACCGGGCAATAGGCGGCGAGCAGCACGTCGATGATCTGATCGTTGGAGATGCCGGGCTTCTCGGTCTGCACCCGGTTGATGAGGCCCCTGATCTCGTTGCCGAGATCGACCTCGTTTCCGTTGGTCATGCGATCGATCTGGCGCGCGCCGGCGAGCAGATCGGGAATTCCGTTCGGTCCCTGTTCGGGGCACTCGAGACCCGCGGCATGCACGGGCGCGGAAGACAGCGCCATGGCGCTCAGAGCGAGCCCGAGCGCGAGACCAGCCGCGCGCCCTGCGCGCGAGCCGGCGTTGCGCCGTCCCCGGCCCTTCGCGCCACGATCGGCAGTGTTGCCGGCGGCCGCGGCGGCCGGCCGCGCAAGGCATTCGGTGGCGGTCGCGGAATTGTTCTGGTTGCTCATCATGATGTGATCCTTTCGACGAAGATTATTCGAATGCAAAGATGCGTTTCCAATCGTTCTTCATGCTGATGACGACCCAGCCCTGTTTTTTCGCTTCGTCGTACAGCTCCTGGGGAAAATAGCCGACTCGGGTATCGGGCAGGCCCTCGGCCGGACCATAGGCATATTCGCGGTTGGCATCGTCGTGCAATACGATCATCGCCAGCCGCAGGCCGCGCCCCGCCTTGGTGTATTCGAGCATCTGCCGGTCCCCGGTCGAATTGCCGAAGGCGGCGAACGGCCGCCGCCCGATGATCAGGTGAATGTCGTCGGGTTTGCCGGCGAAATCGTCGTCGAGCAGGACTTTCGGCTCGATGGTGAGGAGCGGCTTGCCGTCCGCATCGTAGCCAAACTTCAATGTGTCCGCCGAGCCGATCACCTGCTCCGGGGGGATGCCGTAGACGTGCTCGGCAAAGACCCGCACGAAATCCTGGATGCTCCCGGTCACGATATAGGTGCGGAAGCCGTTGGCGCGCAGAAAGTTGATCACCTCCTGCATGGGTTGATAGGCAAGCGCGGTGTAGGGCTGCTTCCAGCGCGGGTGCCGCGCCGTCTCGAGCCATTTGATTGTTTCCGCCCGGAACGCCTCGACGCTCATGCCGCTGAAAGCCGCGGTCACGATCGCCTCCACGTCCTTGGCCGAGAGCTTCGCAATCGCGGCTTGATCGCCGGAGAGGACGGTCTTGAACGGCTCGACCTTCGCAAGCTCCGGCTTGGCTTTGACGATTGCCGGCACTCGGTCGAAGGCGTAGACGACCTGCGTATACATCGGGTGCGAGACCCAGAGCGTGCCGTCCAGGTCGAAGGTCGCGATACGGTCTTCCGGTCCGACGAAGTTGCGATTTGCGGGGTCGGTGGCGGCGCGGACAAAGTCGACGATCGCCTGTTTGACCGGCCCGTCGTTCCAGGAGCCCAACGGGTCCGCGGTGACGGTCTGCGCGCGCGCGAGCCTGGCGAACGGCAGGTCGGTGATCGCCGCCGCGCCCACGGCGAGAAGCGCGGACGCCAGCGCCAGCACGGAGCGCCGGCTGATCGGCCGGGTGAAACGCTGCGAAGTCATGTCTCCTCCGTCGGCGATGGCGGTCGACCGCCCCCTTGGATGGTCCGGCGTTGTGGAACGCGTTCCAGGCGATCCGTCAAGCAGGCCCTCGGGCGCTTCGCTCGGGCGCGCAGCCCGGGCGTCGCCCGGGTCGCCGTCGTCCGGCCCCTGCCCGCGGATGCGCGAAGCGGCTAGCCCGGGCAAACCGTCTGTGGAAAACGCGGTCCTGAATTCCCATCTCCTTGGCGCCGCACCGCTCGGGGTGGCGCTCGGAAACAGGCGCCGCAGCCGTTCAGGCCACGGCCGACGTTAGGGCCGCACGCGACGACGGCATCAAAAGCCCCGCCCGTTTGTCTCCGGCTTACTGTATTACTATTGTCACAAAAGGTGGCCCGGCCCTGGGAGAGATTCGGCTGATGTGGCCGTTTCGGCAAGAACAGAAGCGCCCGGAAAAGCGGGTGGAGAGCCTGGAGCAGCAGGTGACGCGGCTTCAGTCGACGCTCGTCGCCTGCAAGACGGTCGCGCAACGGCGAAAGCACTGGCTCGTCACCGCCATCACGGCGGTCGTTCTGCTGCTGGCGTTCATGGTCATCGCCAACCGTCGGCCGATCGAGCAGGCGGTCACGGCGTGGGTGCCCTGGCTCAGTGCCAAGTCGGTGCGCGGCGTCGATGCGGCCGAGGCGGCCTACGAGAAGGGCCGCTACAAAGCGACCCTGCGGCTGGCGCGTCCGCTGGCCGACCAGGGCGACGCGCGCGCCCAGGCGCTCATGGGACTGCTCTACGTCAACGGCCGCGGCGTGCTGCGGGACGACCGCGAGGCGATGAAGTGGTTTCGCAGCGCCGCCGACCAGGGCGACGCCACCGCCCAATTACAGATCGGTTTGATGTATTACGATGGGCGCAGCGTCCCGCAGGATTATTCCGAGGCGGCCCGGTGGTATCAGCTCGCGGCGGAGCGCGGAAACCCGGAAGCCGAATACAATCTCGGCATCATGTACGCCACCGGCGTCGGGATGCCGCAAGACAATATTCTCGCCCACATGTGGTTCAATCTCGCGGCCGCGCATTTCGACTCGTCGGTGCCGCGCGACCGCGCCGCGCGCAACCGCGACGCCGTCGCAAGACGCATGTCGCCCGAGGAAATCGCGCAGGCGCAGGAACTCGCGCGTCAGTGGAAGCCGAGGCCGGCACGCGAGCCGCAAGAGACGCGGGAGACGACGCGGGAGTGACTGCGGTTATCGGCGCCGCCTGAGCCGTCGGACCAAACGGGTTGCGCGGGAACGACTATCGCCCTGCCCCTGAGCAAATTCCGATGATTTGTTCCAATCGTCTTTGCGTGCTCGAATTTTCAACGAGAGCCCGCGCCGCCGCGCGTGAGCATGAGTAATAGGATTTCTTGCTATAACTCATATTTTTTGTGATTATGAGTTATAGAGAAGGTGTC
>JAEULX010000137.1 GCA_016793685.1 Bradyrhizobiaceae bacterium | reverse complement strand
AGCTCCGCAAGCCATGCCGCCGGATCGATCGTTTGCCGCCGGGCGGTGTCGTCCGATCCGGCCTGGCTGTCGTTGCGGCGCTTCATGGCTGCGACCGCAAGCTTGACACAGTCGGCGACCGCTGCGCGATCCGCGGCCCTCGCCTTTTGGTCGTCTTGAGCCCGGGCGTTCCCGGCCGTCGCCAACGCCAATGCGGCGCAGAACGCCAGAACCCTCGCGCCCGGCGCGAAACCTGTTCCCATGGCCATGAGCTTACTCCTTGCAGGTGCTGCGCCCAGCTGCACGGCGCAGCCAACCATGTTTTCGCAACGAAATCATGAGAACGCAATTTCGGTCAGGGCGCAGGTTTGGAAACGGAGGGGCCAGCTTGCCGGTTCATTCCGGCGGCGAAAAATGTCCCACGCAGGCCGCGCAGGGCTGCCCGAGTGTTTGCCGGACAATGCCTTGGCTTGCCCGGGTGCGATCGGCGAAAAAGGCGGCATGCAAACCGTCGGCGGCGACGGGGTCATAGTCCGGCGGCGCGCAATCCGGCGGCGACGCTCATGCCGGCGACGACCGCGAGAAAATCGTTGCGCCGGACGACCATCACCAGCGCGGCGGTGACGATCGCGAGCATCGCCACGAGGCCGCTGCCGACGATGATGGGCAGCACGGTGGCGGCGATGATCGAACCCGGCAGCGCCGCGAGCATGCGCCGGACGCGGCGCGTCAGCGGCACATGGGTCATGAGCCAGAATCCGCCGGCGCGCATCGCGTAGGTCGCCACCGCCATCGCGAGAATCGCGGCCAGCGGGCCGTAATCGGCCGGCTCAATCGGAGTCATCGGTGAAACCTGCAAACACGCAGCCGGCGACCGCGCCGGCGACGACGAAATACCAGCCGCCGAACAGCTGCTGGACGGCGACGGCCACCGCACCGGCGGCGAACCAGGGGAATGCCTTGCGCGCGCCCTGCCAGAGCGGGACCAGCATCGCCGCAAAAAAGATCGGCATCACGAGGTCGAGGCCGAACCGGTGGGGATCGCCGGTCAGCGCGCCGAACAGGTAGCCTGCGGTCGAGGCCGCCATCCATACGGCGAGGAAGGTTACGCTGGCGCCGAGAAAAATGCTGACCGGAGAGCCGCCCTCACGCTGGGCGCGCATGGTGATCAGCCAGGCCGGGTCGGTGGTGATGTGCAGCAGCGGATAGACCTGCCAGGCCGGAAGGCCGCGGAAGGAGGGCTGCAGCGAGGCGGTGATCAGCAGGATGCGGGCGTTGACGGTGGCGACGACGACGGCGAGCCCGGCGATCGCGCCGAGGGTGAAGCGCTGCGGCCAGACTTCGAGCGCGACGAGCTGCGAAGCGCCGGCAAAGACGAGCACGTTCATCAGTATGCTGTTGAGCAGCGAGACTCCTTTGGCGGTGGCGGCCGCCCCGACCGCGAGCCCGAACGCGGTCAGTCCGGGCAGCACGGGAAGCGCGAGACGCACGCCGTACTCCAAATCGGCGCGCGACCAGAGTGGTCGATCAGGGCGGTCATTTGGATTCATGAAAATCGTTCCGGCAGCAGCCGCCGCTTGGGCGCAGAGGATATCTATGATTGGAACCGCCCAGCGAATTCCGTTCCAACAAAATTGAAATCGTTCCGGCACAACACACACCGGATGAGCGCGTCGATAAAACAAAACGCCCGCCGGGTGGCGGGCGTTTTCGTGAGCAACACTGCTGCGGGTTATCCCGCGGGCTGCGGCTCGATGCCGCCTGCGCCCGCGTCCGGCCGCGGCCGCGGCTTGCCGGCGGTCGGCACGGCCGAGCCGCGCGGCGTGGACGGCTCGATCACCGATTCGCGCATCGGCCGCTTGCCGCCCAGCAGTTCCTTGATTTCGTCGCCGGTCAGGGTCTCGAACTCCAACAGCCCCTTCGCCAGGGTTTCGAGATCGTCCCGCTTCTCGGTGAGAATGCGGTTCGCCTCGCCGTAGCCTTCCTCGACCAGCCGCCGGATCTCGGAATCGATCTTCTGCGCGGTCGATTCCGAAATGTTCTGCTGGCGCGCGACCGAGTAGCCGAGGAACACTTCTTCCTGGTTCTCGCCGTAAGCAACGGCGCCGAGCTCTTCGGACAGGCCCCAGCGGGTCACCATCATGCGCGCGAGCTTGGTCGCCTGCTCGATGTCGGAGGCCGCGCCCGAAGTTACCTTGTCGCGCCCGAACACCAGTTCCTCGGCGACGCGGCCGCCCATCATGATGGCGAGGCGCGAGGTCATCTGCTCGCGGCTCATCGACAGCTTGTCGCGTTCGGGAAGCTGCATCACCATGCCGAGCGCGCGTCCGCGCGGAATGATGGTGGCCTTGTGCACCGGGTCGGTCGCCGCGACATTGAGCGCGACGATCGCGTGCCCGCCTTCGTGATAGGCGGTCAGCAGCTTTTCCTCTTCGGTCATGACGAGCGACTTGCGCTCGGCGCCCATCATCACCTTGTCCTTGGCGTCTTCGAACTCGATCTGGGTGACCATGCGCTTGTTGCGCCGGGCCGCCATCAGCGCCGCTTCGTTGACGAGATTCATCAGGTCGGCGCCGGAGAAGCCGGGCGTGCCGCGCGCAACCGTCTTCAGGTTGACGTCGGGCGCCAGCGGCACCTTGCGCACATGCACCTTCAGGATCTGCTCGCGGCCGACCACGTCCGGATTGGGCACCACGACCTGGCGGTCGAAGCGACCGGGACGCAGCAGCGCCGGGTCGAGCACGTCGGGACGGTTGGTGGCGGCGATCAGGATCACCCCTTCCGTCGACTCGAAGCCGTCCATCTCCACCAGCAACTGGTTCAGCGTCTGCTCCCGCTCGTCGTTGCCGCCGCCGAGGCCGGCGCCGCGATGGCGGCCGACCGCGTCGATTTCGTCGATGAAGATGATGCAGGGCGCGTTCTTCTTCGCCTGCTCGAACATGTCGCGCACGCGCGAGGCGCCGACGCCGACGAACATCTCGACGAAGTCGGAGCCGGAAATGGTGAAGAACGGCACGTTCGCTTCGCCGGCGATGGCGCGGGCGAGCAGCGTCTTGCCGGTGCCGGGCGGGCCGACCAGCAGCACGCCGCGCGGAATGCGACCGCCCAGCCGCTGGAACTTGCCTGGATCGCGCAGGAACTCGACGATCTCCTGCAGGTCCTGCTTGGCTTCATCGACGCCGGCGACGTCCTCGAAGGTGACGCGGCCGTGCGCCTCGGTCAGAAGCTTCGCGCGCGACTTGCCGAAGCCGAGCGCTTTGCCGCCGGCTCCCTGCATCTGCCGCGAGAGGAATATCCAGACACCGATCAGCGCGATGAAGGGCAGCCACGAGACGAGGAGCGACACGAACCAGGGCACGTTGTCCTGCTGCGGCCGCGCCGTGATCGACACACCCTTGCTGTAGAGCTTCTGCACCAGGCCAGGATCGCTCGGCGCATAGGTGTTGAAGTTGCGGCCGTCGGTGAAGGTGCCGTGAATCTCCGGCCCCTGAATCACGACATCGCGCACGCGCCCCTGGTCGACCTCGGTGAGCAGCTGCGAAAACGAAATATCCTGCGAACTGGTTCGCTGGCCCGGATTCTGGAACAGCGTGAACAGCGCCAGCAACAGCAAAACAATGATCACCCACAGGGCGAAGTTGCGCAGATTGGCATTCATCTCGCGTTCCTCATGACCCCTGGGTCGGACTGATTGTCAGGAAGTCCAAACCGCCCTCCACATCGATCGATGGCCACAATGTAGGGCGCGGCGTCTCTAATGCCAAGGATAACTGGCGAAATGCGGCGAATTTGGCGGCGTGCTCCGCAGCGCGCGTGAATGGGTTAACCGCGCTCAGAGCGTTGCTTGCGGCGCGGCGGCGCACGCGCGATCGTCAGCCGGTCGCCGGCCAGCGTGATCGAGGCGCCGGCCAGCGTGCGACGAAAGCGCTCAGGCACGCGCGCCTGGTGGTGCGCCATCACCGCGCGTTCGCACGCCTCCAGCTTGCCGAGTTCCACGTCGCCCTCCTCGCCGGTCATCGCCACCAGCCTGCCGAGCAAGCGCAAACGGATTTCTGCGGGCGCCTTCGCCCATTCCGATGCAGCGAGCGTGAATGGCGCACCGGCGCGGCGATCCGATGCGGCGAACGACGGCGCAAGGGCATTGGCCAACGCGTCCACCGCCGCTTCGATCGCATCGTTTGCCCGCTTCAACCGCAGGGCCAGTTGCGCAAGGCGCGCGGACGTCATTCCTTCCGCTGCGAGGGCCGGCATCACGGCGCGCAGGCGGACGCGGGCAAAGCGCGGGTCGCGGTTCGATGGATCGTCGACGAAGGGGATCTCGGCTTGGTGCAGCGTGGCGATCAGGCGCGACTTCGGGATGTCGAGGAAAGGCCGGACGAGGGCGATAGGGCTTTCTTCATGCGTGGGACTTGATGAGGCGAAATGAGGCAGCGGTGAAATTCGCGCCATCGCAGCGAGTCCGGCAAGGCCGCTGCCGCGCGCGAGACGGAACAGCACGGTCTCGGCCTGGTCGTCGCGCGTGTGCGCGGTGAGGATGTGGCGGGCTTTCGTCTTCGCCGCCGCCGCGGCGAGCAGCCGGTAGCGCGCCTGGCGCGCAGCTTCCTGCACGCCGGTTTTTGGTTTGGCGCCGATCCAGCGCATGGTCCGGTGCGAAATGCCGAGCGACGCCGCGAGGCGTTTGACGCCCGCGGCTTCGCGGCGGGCTTCCGGCCGCAGCGCGTGATCGACGGTGACGGCGAGCAGACCGGGAGCAGCGCGGAGTCCTGCGCGCCAGCG
>JAEULX010000111.1 GCA_016793685.1 Bradyrhizobiaceae bacterium | reverse complement strand
CTCCGTCAGCGTCCGATTCCGAGCACGAGCGTCACGAGCATGCGGATGAGTTGATCGGCGAACAGGAAGAACAACGCGGCGACCGCCGACATGATGAAGACCATCAGCGTGGTGATCGCGGTTTCGCGCCGGCTCGGCCAGGTGACCTTCTCGGTCTCCTGACGCACCTCCTGCATGAACTTGAACGGACTGACCTTGGCCATCGACTCTTTTTACGTCCTCGTCGCTTGCAGACATGAAGCTAAGCCCGGGCGCGGCAGGTGTGAACCCCGCTCGTCCCGGGAACGCCGAGTTCTGCACTCTGCAGGCAAAGCCCAGCTTACTTTCGGCGAAGCCCGGCCCGGCCCTGGCAGGAGTGGAGGGACTCGAACCCCCAACCCCCGGTTTTGGAGACCGGTGCTCTAGCCAGTTGAGCTACACTCCTAAAGGAAGCGGGTGGAGGCAGATACGCGCTTACGCCACAGGCTCTAAATGCATGATCGGGGGAGGCTTTGCAAGGTGGGGCGGGTCGAAGCCAATCTGTGGGGAATTCTAAGCTTTCGTCGTCGTCGACCAGCAAGACTCTCCCGCCTACCCATTGCATTGCTGCAATTTTCCTGATGCGCACCAATAGCTAGGCCCAACCGCGCGAGGCTGCCGCCGTGCCAGGCGATGTCATGCTCGTCGTCCTGTTCGGCGCGGTTCTGCACGCGAGTTGGAGCGCGTTGGTCAAATCCGGCTCCGACAAACTTGTCGACACCGCCCTGATCACGACGAGCGCCGCCGTGAGAGCTGATACTGCACCGACCCAAGCACGGCAGCTTTTCGTCAATGCCGTTCGGAGAAGAGTTGGGAGTTAATTAGAACGCCAGGCGGTTCACCCTTGCGATTGCCGCGTCGAGGATCGTCCGACGATCGGGCGACATGCGCGCTTCGCTCGTGTTGGGTCGTGGGCGTTTTCCGCGACCCGATCAAGCCGCCAGCTTCCTCTTGCCCTCGCGCATAAGCTGTTCAATGATACCAGCATTGCGTGAGGAAATGCCAAATGCGTCCCTTAACAGTTGCGGCTATTGCGGTATTCTGTGCAGCCTGCGCCGGTCGAGATCCACAGCCGGTATCTATTACACAGCCTCAAGACGCGACCATGGACTGCGCGATGATTCAGGCCGAGATCGCAGCGAACAACCGTCGAGTTCAGGAACTCGCCGGTGAGCAAGGTTGGAAAGTGGCTCAGAATGTTACGGCTGGCGTCGTTGGGCTTGTTATCTGGCCGGTCTGGTTTGGCATGGACTTCAAAGGTGCGGCTGCTACTGAAGCAAAGGCATTGGAAAGCCGGCAGCATTATCTTGCAACGCTGGCAGCCCACCGATGCGCCGAAGGCGCTCGCAAATAGCTCTCGTGGGGGCGACTATCTGTGGCCAGATGTGGCCCGCGGGCACTAAGCCAGTGGCTTGCCCGCTGTCTCCTTCATGGTCGCCACCGTGATCAGCGTCGGCACCGCGGCGATCAAATAGTAATAGACCGGGGCGAAATAGTCGCCCGTGCGAGCGGTCAAATAGGTCGCCACCAGCGGCGTCGTGCCGCCGAGCGTGCCGATGCAGAGATTGTAGCCGATCGCCGTCCCGCTGACCCGAACCTCGGCGGGCAGCATTTCCGGAGCGACAACGGGCATTTGCGAGACGTAGATGCCATAGAACACCGCGAAGATGAGCTGGCCCGAGGCGATCGCCAGGGTCGAGGAATGATGCATCAGCCACCACGCCGGCCATGCGCTGAGGGCCAAACCGATCCCGCCAAGAAGAAGCACCGGCTTGCGGCCGATGCGGTCCGACAGCATGGCAGCCGGCGCTATTGCCGCCACCAGGGCGACCAGGCTGATCGTGTTGATCTCGAGCGCGCGCGCCGCCGGCACGTGCAAGCGGGTCGAAAGGTACGACGCCGCATAGACGAACATCATGCCGAAGCCGATCGTAGCCATCATCGTCAGTGCGAATATGCGGATGACTGCACGCCAGTGTTTCTGGAAAACGACGATCGGCGCGGGCTCGGCCGTCGCCTCAATCATCCGCATTGCCGGGGTTTCGTTGATCCGGCGGCGCAGGACGACGCCGGTGACCGCGATTGCGGCGCTGAGCAGGAACGGCGCTCGCCAGCCCCACGCGTGCATCGTCTCCGCACCGAATACGCCGTTCGCCAAAGCGGCGACGCCCGAGCCGAGCAGGATGCCGAAAAACGAGCCGGACTGCGCCCATGATGCGTAGAATCCGCGCCGTTCGGGAGGGGCGTGCTCGGCCAGGAACACCATCGCGCCGGGAAATTCGCCGCCGACGCACAGGCCTTGCACGATCCGCAGCGCAACCAGCATCGCCGGCGCCGCGGCGCCGATTTCCGCGTGGGTTGGCAACAGGCCAATGGCGAAACTCGTCACCCCCATTGCCGTCACGGAGACACTCAGGACCGGCTTGCGGCCGAGCCGGTCGCCGAGCCAGCCGAACAGCACGCCGCCGATCGGACGTGCCGCATAGCCCGCCGCAAAGACGCCAAAGGCGGCCAGCAGCGACACCAGCGGGTCGCCGGCCGGGAAGAAGGCTTGACCGATGATCGGTGCAAGATAGCCGTATACGGCGAAATCGTACCATTCCAGCACGCTGCCGATCGATCCGCCCAGGACGTTGCGACGCGTGCTTCCGGGAGGTTCCGGCGTCATCGAGCGATCCTCTATTCTCCGCGGACGCCGGTTGGCGGGCGGCATGCTTCCGAGATTCGTTCGAAAACCGGTACCGGTGCTCTGAGATTATCCCTTTGCTTTGGGTTCAATCGGCCATGGTCGCGTCGTTGAAGGCCGCCGTCCCGCAGACGACAAGCCACTCCTGCTGCGTCACCCTACCTCGCGTGGCGCAGCCAGCGCCACCAGCGCGGTCTTGTCGGCAGCGGCAACAATTCGCCCTCGCGCTCCCGCAAGGCACGGCCGGCTTCGAGAAGCGCGGCGACGAGCCGGTCGGTGCGCTCGCGCCCCCGTTCGTCATAATGACCGGTCAACCACCGCTGCTCGCGGCCCTGGTCCGCTTCCAGACGAGCGACGCGCGCCTGCAGCTCTTCGACCGGGCCGCCGCTGTGCGCAGCCGCGCCGCGATCGGGCAAGGCCGTGTCATCCAGGTCGCCCAAGTCGATGGCGACGCGGCACTTGCCGTCGTTGCCGAGCGCGCGCGCAAGCCTGTTGCGCTTGACCAGCGCCCGCGCCGCCCCAAACGAGATGCCGAGGCGCTCGGCAATCTGCGCATACGACAATTGTTCGATCGGCATTGCGTCCACTCCCGCGGTCGTCCGGCGGGAGAGGATCACAGCACCGCGTTAAGGGGCGGTTAATGGTAAAGTAAATACTAAGACCACTCCGGGGTTGGCGGCGCCGCCGGCGTTGGCGAAAACAACGCGTCTATTCGTCGGTCCCGAAACTGTCGCTCAGCGGAAAGCCTTCGGGATACGCGACCTTTCCGGTCTGCTCGTCGTAGCGCACGACGCCCTTGTGCGGCACGCCCGAGGTCGGGCCGCCGACGGCGTCGGTATCGACGAGGCGGGCCGTGCGGATGCCGTTCAGCAGCCAGTCGCCGGCGACCGCCCGCTCGGCGCACCTGGTCCACTCCTCGCACCAGTCGCCGAGATCGTAGCCGTACCACTTCCAGCGCGGCGACACCGGCGGCAGCCCCGCCTTGGTCCACAACTCGCGGGCCTCCTCCATGATCTCCTTGGGGGGAAGCGCGACCGGCGGCATGGGATAGTGCATGGTGGCGTCGATCATGATCTTCGCCTCCCACTCCCGGTCGCGCAGCTTCGGGGCGTGGCCGTTCGCCTGGTAGTCCTCGATCTTCACCGATTTCATCAGATCGGTGCGGTAGGCGATGGCCCAGAGCACCTCTTCCATGTTGTTGGGATTGACGTCCTCGTCCACCGCCACGGTGATCTTGCCCACCGAGCGCATGAAGGTCGTCGCGCCGGACAGCGCGCGCCAGACTTCGGTGCGCGGGGTGTGCTTCTCGAGCACGATGACGGTAAAGCGCGACACGCCGATCATCGGCCCGTGCAGCGCCACGTCCTTCACCTGCCGGATGTACAGCGTGTTCTTCAGGTGATTCAGCATCACCGCGCTGTAATTGAGCTGCTTGATGACGCCCGATTCGGACGGCGCCATCTGCGAGATCATCGAAGTGAGGATCGCCTTCTTGCGGCGCGTGATGGCCGTGACCTCGATGGAGTGGTTGTATTCCTCGACGCTCATGTTGCCGTAGGATTCGCCGAACGGCGCTTCCATTTCGAGCTTTTTAGGATCGATCCAGCCCTCGATGATGATCTGCGCATCGGCCGGCGCCCAGAGTGGCACGGTCTTGCAGCGAACCTTGCGGTAGGGCACGCCGGCCAGGCCGCCGGCCACGTCGAGATCGTTCAGATGCTCCGGCGTCTTCTGCGGCCCGATCACCTGCAGCATGGGCGGCGCGCCGACGATCAGCGCCACCGGCATCTTCTCTCCGCGCTCCTTGTATT
>JAEULX010000109.1 GCA_016793685.1 Bradyrhizobiaceae bacterium | reverse complement strand
GTTCCGGGGGACAGCATCGTTACGAAATCTTTGGGTCCGCGCACCCGTTCCACAGTTTCGCGCGGAAAGAAAGCGCTCTCAGGTAAGCGGGCAGGCTCGGCGCAGCCAGCGGGCGTTACCCGCTGCCCCGCGATAGACGGGCGGACATATCAATCGTCCCGGCCTGGCGGCAATTTCAGCGGCAACGGCGTTGCGCGCGCCGCCCGGAGCGAGCCAATTCCGTTCTGTCCGAAGGCCTGCTTCGCCGAAAAATGCGCTAGCCCGCGAAAGATCGCCGCCGGCCGACGCGCGTGGAGCCGAGATCGTCGGGCCACAGGCCGTAGCGGTGCAGGTCGGCGCCGTTGAGATCGAGCCAGACCTTTGCGCGCCGTACATCCGGGCACATGCGGTGAAGCAGCCGCCAGAAGCGGGCCGAATGGTTCATTTCGATCAGATGCGCAACTTCGTGCGCGGCGAGATAGTCGAGCACGTAACGCGGCGCGAAGATGAGCCGCCACGAGAACGAGAGCGCGCCGGTGGTCGAGCAGGACCCCCAGCGGCTGGTCTGATCGCGGATGCTGATGCGCTTGAGCGCCACGCCGATCTGATCGGCGTAGGCATGCGCGGCCGCTTCGAGGTCGCGCTTGGCTTCGCGATGCAAAAAATCCCTGATGCGGCGCTCGATGTGGGGCGGATCGCCCGCGACGCACATGAGCCGCTCGCCGTCGCTGCCGACTTCGGTCCAGACCGTTCCGCGCGCGAGGCGGCGATGCACGACGCGATGCGGCACGCCGCGCAGCGGCAGGACGGTGCCGGGCGCAAACGGCGCCGCCTCGGGCAGGCGGCACATGCGGGTCGCGATCCAGCCGCCATGCTTCCGCGCGAAGTCGCAGGCCTCCCGCAGCGTGCCGCGCGGCGGCATGGTGAGCACCACGTCGCGCGTCGCCGCCTGTACCCGCAAGGTGTAGCGGCGCGCCTGACGATGCCGACGCAAGCGCACAAGATAGATCTCCTGGTCGAAGACGACTTCGATGGCTTGAGGCTCGCTGGGGCGGCGATAAAGCATGGCGCGCGAGGGCATGGACTTCCTGTTCCGGCCTGATTTCCAGGCCGGATAGTGCCATATTCGCTCCTCCTTGAAGCCCCCGTCCCGATAAGATGGCTTTGGGGCGACATCTGGTTCGGTGATCGGAGGCTTGCCGCCACATATTGGGGCTAAAGGGGTGAATATAGATTCGCTACTATGCCGGGCTGCGGCGTTCTGAATCGAGCATAATTATTAAATTATATCAGAGTCTTGGGCCTTGCCCCACAAAACGCTTGCCAGCGGCGGCATTTCGGCCTGTAGCGCCTGCTTCGCGAGGGCTTATTGGAGCAGAAAACGGCCGTTGCGCGGGTCGCGTTGCCCGGTGGCGCATCGGTTCGTTATGACGCCAACAAATGCGCGACGATGCTGCGCCGCCGCGCAGCGATGCCGACATGATTTGCGATCGGCGAAGCAAAGCGCGCCGAAACGGCGCCGCAAACATCACTCCCGATCATGCATTGTGCGCATTCAGCGTCCCGGCGCACGCGTTCGGAGCCGCGGGTCGCGCGTTAGCCCTGCAAACCTTTGACGATGGGCATGCGTGCGGCGCGAACCGCCGGGAGCAGTCCGCCGATCAGGCCGACGGTCAGCGCGAGCACCAACCCCTGCGCGACCAAGGCAGGCGTCAGCTCGAAGCTGAACACCACCTGCGTGAATCCGGCGCCGAGCGTTGAAGTGGTGAATCCGTCGAACACGAGATAGGTCGCGACGGCGCCAAGCGCGCCGCCGATGCCGGCAAGGAGCAAGGACTCCGCGAGCGTGCCGACGAAAGCCGGGAGCCCGCCGAAGCCAATCGCGCGCAGCGTCGCAATCTCGACGGAGCGGGCGGCGACTGAGCTGTACATCGTGTTGAGCGCGCCTGCGAGCGCACCGAGCGCCATCGCAATCGCGAGCGGCCAGCCGAGCTTCTGGATCAGGTCGGAGGTTTGCGACGACTGCTCGGCGAAGTACTCCTGCTCCGACTTGACGTCGAGCTTCAGGCGCGGGTCGGTGTCGGCGAAACGCTTGAGCGCGGCGAGCGCGGCGGGACCGTCGATGCGGGCGCGCACGGTCTGGAACACGTTGTTGCGCTTGAACAGGCTCTGCACCACCGGCAGGTCGCCCCAGATTTCCGACTCGAACACGCTTCCGTCCGCAGCGAACACCCCGACGACGGTCCACTGCGTGGTCAAGAACTTCACCGTCGAGCCGAGGTCGAAGCCCTGGAACTGGCTCAACAGGCTCTTGCCGACCACGATCTCGTTGGCGCCGGGATTGAACATGCGCCCGGCGACCAGCTTGATGTCCTTGCGGATGGCGGCGCCCTCGGCGCCGATGCCCCGCAATGGAATATTGGCCTTGGTCTGGGTCGAGCGTTTGATGCCGTCGACGACGATATACAGTTCGGCGGACACGAGCGGCTTACCCTGGGCGCTGCGGGCGATGCCCGGGCCGTCCTCGATCAGGCGAACCTGTTCCCGCGTAATGACGCTGTTGATCTCCGTCTGCGATCCCCCCCGCAACACGATTGCGATGTCGGGAGCGCCGGCGCTCTTCAGCGTTCGCTGGAAGCCGTACGCCATGGCGAGGAACGAGAGCAGCACCATGACGACCAGGGCAACGGCGACGATCGTCGACAGGGACAGCCAGAAGCGCTGTGGAATGCTTTTGATGTTGATGGTCGTGACCGCGGCGATCTGCAGGAACAGCGAGCGCATGGCTAGCCCCGTCCCATGGCGTCGGCGATCTTGAGACGAAAGGCGTGGATCGCCGGCGCGAGGCCGGTCGCGAGCCCCAGCCCGATCATCAGCACGAGCGAGATGACGAGGATCGACGGATCGAGGGTCAGGCCGGGAAGGAAATTGACCAGGCTCTCGCGCATGTTCATGATGGCGATCGCGGCGAGGAGGATGCCGGGAATGCCGCCGAGGACGGCGAGAAGCACGGTTTCGCCGAGAATGAGCCGCAGGACCCGCGCCCCGGAATAGCCGAGCGTCTTGAGCACCCCGATTTCGCGCGTGCGTTCGCGCACGGCCATCACCATGGTGTTGCCGACGATCATCAGGATGGTCACGAACGCGGCCCCGACCACGAGCTTCACGATGAGCGCGATGTTGCCGAGCTGGGCCACGAACGCCTTGTTGAAGGCCTTCTCGGTGTCGGTCGCCGTCTCGTAGGCGGAATTGGCGAAGTTGCGGTCGATCGCCTTGGCGACCCGGTCGTTGATGTCGGGGGAGGTGGTCTGCAGCACCAGCCAGCCGATCGTGTCTTTGCCGAAGGAGCGCGTCTCGTCGAAATAGTCGTAAT
>JAEULX010000105.1 GCA_016793685.1 Bradyrhizobiaceae bacterium | reverse complement strand
ACGCGCGCGAGCGCCTGGGCGCCGAGGGCGGCCGCATTCACCACCGCATCGACGATCAGCGCGCCGGGTTCGGCCCCGCCGTAGCGCACCTCCCAGCCGCCCGCCGCGCGCGCAATGACGGTGATTGGCGTACACAACGCGATCGCGCCGCCGCGATCCTCGATATCGCCCTGCAGCGCCAGCATGAGGCGGTGACTGTCGATGATGCCGGTCTGCGGCGAATGCAGCGCGGCGACGCAGGCCAGCGCCGGCTCCATCGCCTTTGCTTCCGCAGCCTCGATGATGCGCATCCCTTCGACGCCATTCGCGAGCGCCTGCGCGAGCAGCGCTTCCATCTTGGCGATCTCGGCGTCCCTGGTGGCGACGATCAGCTTGCCGTACTTCTTGTGCGGGATCCCGTGCGAGGCGCAGTAGTCGTAGAGCATGCGCCGTCCGCGCACGCAGTGCCGCGCGCGCAGCGAGCCGGTCGGATAGTAGATGCCGGCGTGAATGACCTCGCTGTTGCGCGAGGAGATGCCCGTCCCGATCTGCGCTTCCTTTTCGGCGACGATGACATCATGGCCGCGCAGCGCGGCGGCGCGCCCGACCGCAAGCCCGAGGATGCCCGCCCCGACGATCAGGATTTGCATCGTCTGCTCACCGCACCGCGGGCGTCATGACAGGCCGGTCGTGATGACGTCGCCGACGGCGATTTCGCCCGGCGCGATCACCTCGGCATAGATGCCGCAGTCGACATGGTCGAAGCACTGCATCAGCGTCTTCGGGATGTTCATGTCGCGGATGCCGGTGAACGGCTCGACATTGGTCGCCGCGCAACGCTCGATGCGCTTGACCACGCGCAGGCGCGCAGATCCTGCGGCGATTATCTCGCCGACCAGCTCGAACTCGCGCCAGGCGGGCCAGCCGGACACGCAGACATTGCCGCGGAAGCGGAGGGGATCGACCGGCGCGCCGATCGCATCCTCGATCGCGGCGACCGAGGCGAGATTGATGAAGGAGACGACCTTCTTCGCCACGTCGGAAAAGCTGTGCCCTTCCGCGTAAAGGACCTTGGGCGGCCCGCGCAGGTCCTTTTCGCAATAGCGGGCAAAGAAAGCCTCGATCGCGGCCCGGCCCGCCGAGGTGCGCAGGTCGCCGCGCGCGGCCTCCTCGCCATTCTCGACGATGCCGAGCGTATGGGAAGCCTCGTCGAACCGCGTGTCGAGCGCGGCAAGCCGTTCGTTGCGCATCAGCATCAGAAACTGCTGCTTGGGGAAATAGGCCGGCGCGGCGGGATCGAAGCCCGAAGGCCCGTTTTCGATGGCATACATCCGATCGCAGGGAAGCGTCTCGCCCACCGCGAGCCGGACGCGCGGCAGCGGCTGCGGCGACAGCCCCTTCACCGGATAACGGTAGATCGTTTCGATGCGCGCTGACACTGGCTCGGCCCCTCCGCGGCGACGCCTCGTGATAGCCAGTCCGCCGTAAAATGCCTAGCCGCCGCGGAAATCGTCCGCCCATCCCCTTCCGAGGACGCGCCACCCCTCCTACATCTGTGGCGATGGGGGGCGCCTTATTGGGCCACCCAAAGCCTTATCAACGGCGCCATCTCCGGCGCCCATGAGGAGCAGCCGGCCGTGCCTCCGGGGCGGCCGAGGGAGTAGACCCATGAATTTCGACAAATATACCGACCGTGCCCGCGGTTTTGTGCAGTCGGCGCAATCACTTGCGCTGCGCGAAGGGCATCAGCAATTCGCCCCTGAGCACCTATTGAAGGTGCTGCTCGACGACCCCGAAGGGCTTGCCGCCGGCCTGATCGACCGCTCGGGCGGGCGCTCGCGCACCGCCCTCGCCGAGGTCGAGGCGGCGCTGAAGAAGCGCCCGAAGGTGGAAGGCGGCGGAGCCGGCCAGCTCTACATCGAGCCGTCGCTCGCCCGCGTGTTCGACACGGCGGAGAAGCTGGCCGAGAAGGCCGGCGACTCGTTCGTGACCGTCGAGCGCCTCCTGCTCGCGCTTGCGATCGAGAAGGACAACGAGGCGGGCAAGATCCTCAAGCGCGCCGGCGTGACCCCGCAGAATCTCAACGCGGCGGTCGAGGCCCTGCGCAAGGGGCGCACCGCCGATTCGAGCTCGGCCGAGAACGCCTACGACGCGCTGAAGAAGTACGCGCGCGACCTCACCCAGGCGGCGCGCGACGGCAAGCTCGATCCCGTGATCGGCCGCGACGAGGAAATTCGCCGCACCATCCAGGTGCTGTCACGCCGCACCAAGAACAACCCGGTGCTGATCGGCGAGCCCGGCGTCGGCAAGACGGCGATCGTCGAAGGCCTGGCGCTGCGCATCGTCAACGGCGACGTTCCGGAAAGCCTGCAGGACAAGAAGCTGCTCGTGCTCGACATGGGCGCGTTGATCGCCGGCGCGAAATACCGCGGCGAATTCGAGGAGCGGCTCAAGGCCGTGCTGCAGGAGGTGACGTCGTCTGCCGGCGGCATCATCCTGTTCATCGACGAAATGCATACGCTCGTCGGCGCCGGCAAGGCGGAAGGCGCGATGGACGCCTCCAACCTGCTCAAGCCCGCGCTCGCGCGCGGGGAACTGCACTGCATCGGCGCGACCACGCTCGACGAATACAAGAAGCACGTCGAGAAGGACGCGGCGCTCGCCCGGCGCTTCCAGCCGGTGTTCGTCTCCGAGCCGTCGGTCGAGGATACGATCTCGATCCTGCGCGGCCTGAAGGAGAAATACGAGGCCCATCACGGCGTGCGCATCACCGACGGCGCGATCGTCTCCGCGGCGACGCTGTCGAACCGCTACATCACCGACCGCTTCCTGCCGGACAAGGCGATCGACCTGATCGACGAGGCGGCGGCGCGGCTGAAGATGCAGGTCGATTCCAAGCCCGAGGAACTCGATTCGATCGACCGCGAGATCATCCGTCTGAAGATCGAACAGGAAGCGCTGAAGAAGGAGCGCGACCCCGGATCGCGCGAGCGCCTCAACGGACTCGAGACCGAGCTGGTCGCGCTGGAAAAGAAGTCGGCTGACCTGACCGCGCGCTGGAAAGCGGAGAAGGAGAAGCTGTCGGACGCCCAGAAGCTCAAGACCGAGCTCGACCAGTTACGCGTCGAACTCGCCAATGCGCAGCGGCGCGGCGAGTACCAGCGCGCGGGCGAGCTTGCCTACGGCCGCATTCCGGAGATCGAGAAGAGGCTCAAGGACGTCGAGGAGGCCGAAGGCAAGGGTGCGATGGTCGAGGAGGCGGTGACGGCGAACCATGTCGCCCAGGTCGTCTCGCGCTGGACCGGCGTGCCCGTCGACAAGATGCTCGAAGGCGAGAAGGAAAAGCTCCTCCACATGGAGGAGGCGATCGGCAAGCGCGTGGTCGGCCAGGCCGAAGCCGTGCGCGCGGTGTCGACGGCGGTGCGCCGCGCCCGCGCCGGCCTGCAGGACCCGCACCGGCCCATCGGCTCGTTCATGTTCCTCGGGCCGACCGGCGTCGGCAAGACCGAACTGACCAAGGCGCTCGCCGAATTCCTGTTCGACGACGAGACCGCGCTCGTGCGCATCGACATGTCGGAATACATGGAGAAGCACTCGGTCGCGCGGCTGATCGGCGCCCCGCCCGGTTATGTCGGCTACGAGGAAGGCGGCGCGCTCACCGAAGCGGTGCGGCGGCGGCCCTACCAGGTGGTGCTGTTCGACGAGATCGAGAAGGCGCACCCGGACGTGTTCAACGTGCTGCTGCAGGTGCTCGACGACGGCCGCCTCACCGATGGGCAGGGCCACACCGTCGACTTCCGCAACACGCTGATCGTCATGACCTCGAATCTCGGCTCGCAGTTCCTGGTCGGGCAGCCGGAGGACGAGGACACCGACGCCGTCAAGGAAGAGGTGATGACGGTGGTGCGCGCGGCGTTCCGCCCCGAATTCCTCAACCGGATCGACGAGATCATCCTGTTCCACCGCTTG
>JAEULX010000075.1 GCA_016793685.1 Bradyrhizobiaceae bacterium | reverse complement strand
GCCGGTTCGCTTGATATCGCAGGCGCAGATCGCCTTCTCCGGATTGGCGGGATCGACCGTGCACGGGCTGTTGAGGCACCACGTCCAGGGCGTGCCCGCCGGGCATTTCAATACGCGCTTGCCCTGCTCGAATTGCTTGGGCGAGTACGTGGAATAGATGGTGCGCACGCCGTCGGCGTCGGTGCTGGGCTTGAGCGTGTCGCAGGCGACCGTCGCGAGGTTCGGCCCTTCCTCGACATCGCAGGTGCAGATCGCGACCGTCGGATTGCCCGGCTGCGGGATGCAGGGGGCCGACGTGCAGAGTGCGAATTGCCCTTTGCAAAGATAATTTTCAGCATGGGCGGCGACCGGGCCTAGAACGGCGGCGACGGCGACGAGCAAGACACGCAAGCTGCGAGAATTCATCGGTGCGTTCTCTCTCTCATGCTCTGTGCGCCCGGTCGAAAATCTCGATGGCGTGCGCACGGGGTTGATGATGGATGACGCGTGCGAGCACTCCTACGCTTCCGGGTTTTTTTCCTCCTCGGGGCGGCACGAGCCGGGATCGTCGGGCGCGCGCAACGCGACGAGAAAATACGTCGCGTGGGTGCCGAGGCTCTTCATTTCGATTTCCCCGCGGGGTTCGAATTCGAAGTGGGGGTCCGCCAGTTCCTTGTACGCCGCCGAGACGTGAATGCGGCTCGGGACGCCATGCGATTCCAGGCGGGATGCGACATTCACCGTATCGCCCCAGACGTCATAACCCATCCGCGCATTGCCGATGACGCCGGCAGTGAGGGGGCCCGCATGGATGCCGCCGCGCACCTGCAGCTTCGCCGCGCCGAGCTCCGGAGCGGTGGCGATGATATCCAGGAACTCGAGCGCGAGCAGTCCGATCGCGTGCGCCCCCTGGGACGGATCGCCGGACAGGCCGCCAACGGCCATGTAACTGTCCCCGATGGTCTTGATCTTGTCCACCCCCAGCCGCTCGCACGCCGCGTCCAGCCGGCTGAAAATCGTGTCGAGATAGGCGACGACGTGGCCCGGTTCGAGCTTGCGCGTGGCCGCGGTGAAGCCGACCAGATCGAGGAACGCCACGGAGCAGCCGTCGGCTTGATCGGCGATGCGCCCGTCGGGCGACACCTTGAGGCGCTCGGCGATCCGCTTCGGCAGGATCGTCGTCAGCAGCGCCTCGGACCGCTCCTCCGCCTGGTACAAGGCCGTCAGTGCGAAGGAGAACAGAAGGCCGTTGATCACGAAGGCGTTCATCGCCGCCTCGAACGCGAGGCTGCGACGAAATTCGCTGTCGCCGGGCAGGACAAAGCCATTGTCCGGCGCAAACAGGAGAGAAACGAGAAGCGCAGCGAACCAGACGGCGTAGAGCGCGAGAAACACCCGATAGTTCTCGACGCCGACCAGGAAGAGCGTGAGGCCGGCGAGGGTGAAATAGAATTGCAGGTCGCTTTCCGTTCCGAAGGCGAACACGACGAGCAGGTGGCCCGCGGCGACGCCGACCGCCAAGGTGACGGCCGCAACCAGATCTCCGTACGCGTGCAGCCGATGGTTCAGCACGCAAAAGAGGATCATCAGAACATTGTAGACGTTGAGGATGATGAGGCCGTCGAAATTGTGGATGGCATTGACGATGAAATGAACGAGGGCGGTAAAGGCGACCGCATAGGCTGCGATGTTGGTGAACAGCTGCCGCCGGCGGACGAGGCGGTCCGTCGAGGTGATGCCGGCGAAGAGCAAATGCTCCGCCCACGCCGCAAGCCACGTCTTGCGTTGCAGCGGCGATCTCCGAGGCAGAAACTCTTGTTTCGGCGTCATGCGAGCAAATTCAAAAACGCGGACGCGCTGATCGCGCCTTGGGCCGTCGCGGAGCGACGGCTGCCGGCCATGCCGATCAATAGCGACTATTATCCACGCCTTGCCGACGCAGCCAAGCGCGCCGACGAGGGCACGGCCGGAGCGCCGGTATCATTCGGCCCGGACCCCGGGCGATGCCAGTCTCACTGCAGGGGCGGAGCGTACTGGATGCCGCCGTTGGTCCACAGGTGATTGAGCCCGCGGGGAATCGCGAGCTTCGACCCCGTCCCGACATTGCGGTCGAAAACTTCGCCATAATTGCCGACCGCGCGGATGATGTGGACCGCCCAGTCAGGCGACAGCCCGATATCCTCGCCGAGCCTGCCATCCGTTCCGACTAGGCGCTTGATCGCCGGTTTTTCCGACTTGAGCGCCTGTTCGATCGTTTTCGAGCCGACGCCGAGTTCTTCGGCGTTGAGCATGGCGAATTGGGTCCATTTCGCGATCAGCGCCCACTGGTCATCGCCCTGGCGGACGGCGGGCCCAAGCGGCTCCTTGGAGATCACGTCGGGCAGAATCACGTGCTCGTCGGGTTTGGCGAGCGCCAAGCGTTCGGCATGGAGCTGCGAGACGTCGGCGGTGAACGCCGTACACAGGTCGGTGTCGTAGGCCTTGACCGCGTCGGCGGCGCTGGAGGTCGCCACCAGGTCGAGCTTCATCGAATTGGCGCGGAAATAGTCGACGACATTCTCCGCGCTGGTGGTGCCGTCCTGGACGCAGACCTTGGCGCCGTCGAGTTCGAGTGACGACTGCACCGGCATTGCGCGGCGCACGAGGAAGCCCTGTCCGTCGTAGTAGGTCACCGCAGGGAAGATCAGCTTCAACTCGCCCTCGCGCGCCATGGTCCAGGTCGAGTTGCGCGAGAGAATGTCGATATTGCCCGATTGCAGCGCTGAAAAGCGCTGCTCCGCGTTTAGCGGCACGAAGCGGACCTTGCCCGGATCGTTGAAGATCGCCGCCGCGAGCGCGCGGCAGAAGTCGACGTCGAACCCGCGCCATTCGCCTTTCGCGTCCTTGGCCGAAAAGCCGGACAGGCCCTCGCTCACGCCGCAAACGAGTTCGCCGCGCTCTTTCACCGCCTTCAGCGTCTGCGCCTGCGCAGCGTCGATTGTTGCGGCGGCGCCCGCCAGGATCGCAGCCGTAACGACCACGCCAGCCGCGGCGCGAATCCCCCAGATCATTCGCGTGCACATGACTACATCTCCGGCGCCTGCTTGACGACCACCCGGGTTCCGACCGGAACGCGGTCATAGAGATCGGAGACATCCGGGTTCACCAGGCGAAAGCAGCCGGACGACACGGCCTCGCCGATGGTCTGCGGCTGGTTGGTTCCATGGATGCGGTAGACGGTCTGGCCGAGATAGAGCGCGCGCGCGCCCATCGGATTGCCCGGTCCGCCCGCCATGAAGCGCGGCAGGTAGGGCTGGCGCGCGATCATTTCCGGCGGCGGCGTCCAGTCCGGCCACTCGGCCTTGCGGGAAATCTTCACGAGGCCCTGCCACTGGAAGCCATCGCGGCCGACGCCGATGCCATAGCGCAAAGCCCGATTGTTTCCCTGCACCAGGTAGAGGAAGCGTTCGGAGGTATGCACGATGATGGTGCCGGGAGCCTCGGTCGTGCGAAAGAATACGAGCTGGCGCTGAAAGGTAGCGGGCAGGCGCTCGTCTTCCGCGTTCGGCTCGTAGCCGGGCTGATCCTCGACCTGCATGGTCTCCGGCGGCGCCTGGCGCTGGACCTGCGCGGCAGCGGGCGCCGTCCACGCCGCTGCGGCGGCGAGGGACATGGCGATACACGTCGTTGATCTAATCCAGGTCATGACTCCCCCAACTCAGCAATCACTTCGTTGCCGACAGGTGCACACGAATCGCTCGGAATTCGGGCGCAGGCGGCCGTCGTTGACAACCGCAGGCTGAAGCGCGGCGCAGGACGGATCGACGCAGGCGCACCGCACGCCGCCGCGCCTTCGCGACGCCCTCCGCCGCAGGAGGCTACGCCGATCGGTGGCTTGGCCGGCGACCGCGCCCGCTTGAATTGTTCGGCATTTGCCCCATATGTGACAGGTCCGAACGAGGGAAGGCGAGGTTAGCCCTTCGTCCGGTCAGGCGCCGCAAGGGCCAACAGGCAAAGTCGCTGAACAGGGCTTTGAGATCATCATGTCGCGGGTTCCTTCGTTATCGAGTCCGTTTCTGCTGGGCTTCGACGAGATCGAGCGGGCGCTCGATCGGGTCAGCAAGAGCGCAGACGGCTATCCGCCCTACAACATCGAGCGAATCGCCGGAAATTCCGGTGAGCCCGAACGCTTGCGCATCACGCTTGCGGTCGCCGGGTTCACCCGCGATCAGCTCGACGTGACGATCGAGGAAAAGCAGCTTCTCATTCGCGGGCGGCAGCAGGACGACAAGACCCGCCAGTATCTCCATCACGGCATCGCTGCGCGGCAGTTCCAGCGCACTTTTGTTCTGGCGGACGGGATGGAGGTCCTGGGGGCGGAGTTGAAGAACGGCTTGCTGTCGATCGACCTCGTGCGTCCGGAGCCGATGCGCACGGTGAAAACGATCGCGATCAGCGAACAGGACTGAACCGGACTCGGCAAAGTTTGACCCAAGCGTAAGGAGTCGAGGGCCATGAATCACGAAACGAATCCGCAGAGCCTCCCGGTCATATCCCCGGAGGCGCTCGCTCATCTCGGCGACGGCAAGATCGCCTATGTGAAGGTGATCCGCTCGGAGGATGTGCCGGCGCTGTTTCCGCAGGCGCCGGAGATCGCGCCGGGAATGCAGCTGTTCGCGCTGCACGCCGCCGACGGCACGCCGATCATGCTGACCGACAGCCGCGAAGCGGCGGTCGCGAACGCCTGGAGCCAGGAACTCGAGACGGTCAGCCTGCACTGACGCGATCCCGCGGTCCCATCGCTTCGAATTGGAGATGCCCGGCCGAAGTGCCGGGCATTGCCTTTTCGGGCCTCAGGGTTGCGGGGAACGGCGGCCGCGGCCTTTGCGTTCGTCTACGCGTTTGGCGCCGACATGGCGAGGACGGCGTAGAGCGCCTCGCGGTCGGTTGAATCGCGCAGCAGGCGGATGGTGTCGGGGTCGCGCAACAAGCGGGCGATGCGCGCCAGGGCTTTGAGGTGGTCGGCCCCGGCGTTTTCCGGCGCAAGCAGCAGGAAGATCAGGTCGACGGGTTGCCCGTCGAGGGCTTCGAAATCAATCGGCCGGTCGAGCCGCGCGAACAGCCCGAACAGCCGGTCGAGCTTGGCCAGCTTGCCGTGAGGAATGGCAATTCCGTTGCCGATCGCGGTCGAGCCGAGCCGCTCGCGTTGCATGAGCACCTCGAGGATTTCGCGCTCGGGGCGACCGGTCAATTCGGCTGCCCGCTCCGCGATGTCCTGGAGCGCCTGCTTCTTGTTGTTGACCTTGAGCGCGGGAATAACCGCCTGCGGCGCAACGAGGTCGTTCAACGGCATGGAACCGTCCGAAGCTGAGGGGATGGGGGCTTGTGCGCCGCACAGGGTCGCGATGGGCGGCGGACGATAAGGACCCCTCCCAAAAGCGTCAATAGGGCCGGCGTTCGCCTGTGCCCATTCCAATCTGGCCGGAAGTTAAGCACGTTCTATTTGGTTCGTCATAATGATTTGGTCGTCGTACACTTTTCTTTCGTCCGGCGCCACGGCAGAGCGACGGCTTTGCGAGAAGGCGCTTGTCCCGGGCCGCGTCAATCGGAAGCTGCATGTTCAGCGGGCGAGGGCGAGGCGATCCTTGATGAGAAGCTCACGCACCGCCTCGGCTGTCATCGGGCTGCCGAACGGGCTTCCTTGGACATATTCACACCCCAACTGATGAAGTTCGACGGCGTCGGATTCGTTCTCGGCGCCGTCGGCCACGACTTCCATGCCGAGATCGTGCGCAAGCCCGATGATGGAGCGCAACATGACCGGCCGCGTTCCCTTGGCCGTCGGGCGCACGAACGACTTGTCGATCTTGATGAGGTCGAACGGGAAGCGTTGCAGGTAGGCGAGCGACGCATGCCCGGTGCCGAAATCGCCGAGTGTGAGCCCGGCGCCGATCTCTCTCAGCCGCGGGAGGATCTGGGCAGCGAGCTCGGGATTCTCCATCACCAGCGTCTCGGTCAGCTCGAGCTTGAGGCTCCCGCGCACGAGGTTCGCCCGCGTCAGCACCGCGTGCAATTCCTGGATCGATTCGTGCCGCAGGATCTGCGGCGCCGACAGGCTCACATTGGCGAACAGCGGGATGCGGTTGGGATTGGCGCGCTGCCAGACTGCGAGCTGGCGCGCCGTGCGTTCGAGCACGAACAGGCCGAGATCGGAGATGAGGCCGATCTCCTCGGCGATCGAGGTGAACTCGAACGGCGAGAGCCGGCCCATTTTCGGGTGGTCCCAACGCGCGAGCGCCTCAAATCCCGCCACCGAGCGATTCTCCAGCCGCAGGATCGGCTGGTAGAGAATGGTGATCTCCTCGCGCTCCAGCGCGCGGCGCAACTCGGTTTCGAGCGTCAGCCGGTCGGTCTTGCGCGCGCGCATCGCCGGCTTGAAGACCTCGATACGATCCCCGCCGAGCCGCTTGCCATGGAACATGGCGAGTTCGGCGTCTTTCAGCAGCTCTTCGCCGGTCTGCGGCTGCCCGTCCGCCAGCGCGATCCCGATGGAGGCGGTGAGGGCGACTTCACGCTCGCCGAACGTGATCGGGCCGTTGATCGCCCGGCGCATCGTCTCGGCGAAGGCGATGATCCGGCCCACCTCCTTCTCCGACACCAGGAGGAGGCTGAACGTCTCGCCCGCGAGCCGCGCCAGGGTGTCCTGCGGCTTGAGCAGGCGCGCGAGGCGGCGGGTGAGGGCGAGCAGGATCGAATCGCCGACCGCGACGCCCACCGCATCGTTGACCTGCTGGAAGCGGTCGAGGTCGATCACCATCACCGTCGGCCGAATGCCGCTATTGGCCTTGGCGAAGGCGAGCACGGCGTCGAGGCGGTCCAGGAAGAGTTCGCGATGCGGCAGTCCGGTCAGATTGTCGTGCACGGCGTCGTGCAGCAGCCGTTCTTCGGCCGTCTTGACGTCGGTGGTGTCGGTCAGCGTGCCGACCAGCCGGACCACCTCACCATCCGATCCGACCACCGGGCGGGCCTTGAGCTCGAACCACCGGAAGTGCCCGTCGGCCCCGCGTAATCTGAAATCGAGGACAAGCCGTCCGCGGCGCTGCTCGATCATGCGGTCGAGCGCCGTGCGGAAGCGATCGCGGTCGGCAGGATGCAGCACGTCGAGCCACTGCGCCGCGGGCCCTGCCAGCGTGCCGTCCTCGAGCCCCAGCATGTGCTCGGTCTCGGGGCTGGTGAACACCTTGTCGGCTGCGACGTCCCAATCCCAGATCAGGTCGCCGGCGCCGGTCAACGCCAGCGCGCGCCGTTCCATGTCGGGGACAATGCCGTGGGTGACGCCGCTGGCGAAGGCATGCTGCATCACCGTGAAACCGATCAGCATGACGATCAGCACCAGGC
Source organism: Bradyrhizobiaceae bacterium (assembly GCA_016793685.1). Lineage (GTDB taxonomy): Bacteria > Pseudomonadota > Alphaproteobacteria > Rhizobiales > Xanthobacteraceae > Rhodoplanes. The sequence goes on along the minus strand of JAEULX010000075.1, from coordinate 5,957 downwards.
CGCCCAGCAGCGCCGGCCCGACGATGTCGTTCGTCACCATGCCGGTCACCGTGAAGCCGGCGGCGATCACCCACATGAGAAACAGGAACCAGGTGGGGATGAGGAGGACGGCGCGGTCCGATCCCCGGGTGGAGAGGAAGGCCACGAGCCCGAAGCCGACCGCGGCGATCAGCAGCAGGGAAAGGCGGGCGATCCCGGAGGCGATGGGCGGGTCGAACAGCGCAACCGCCACCAGCGCGGCGAGCGCGACGATCCAGGCAATCGCCACATGCGCGTAGCGCACGTGCCAGCGGCTGAGATTGAGATAGGCGAACAGAAACACGACGAGGGTCGTGGCGAGGATGGCCTCCGCGCAGGCGCGCCAGATGCGCTCAGCCCCCGCCGACATGTCGAATATCTTGGCCCAGAAGCCGAAATCGACGCCGATATAGATCAGGACCGCCCACGCGAGGGCGGCCGCGGCGGGAAACATCACGCTGCCTTTGACCACGAACAGAATGGTCAGGAATAGCGCGAGCAGGCCGGCGATGCCGATGACGATACCGTGGTAGAGGGTGAAGCTGTTGATCTTGTCTTTGTAGGCCTCGGGATCCCACAGATAGATGTTGGGCAAGCGGTTGGTGCGCAGCTCCATGACGAAGGTGAGGACTGCGCCCGGGTCGAGGGTGACGCGAAAGATATCGGCGGTCGCGCTGACCTGGCGTTCGGGCCGGTCGCCGGCGCTCGGCGTGATGCTCGCAACCCGGGAGAGCCCGAGGTCGGGCCAGATCAGTCCCGAGCCCACCATCTGATAATGCGGAATGACGATCAGGCGATCGAACTGCTCGTCGCCCGTATTGGCGAGCGCGAAGACCGCCCAGTTGCTGCCGCCCTCGCGTGCGCGCACCTCGATGCGGCGGACGATGCCGTCGGGGCCCGGCGCGGTCGAAACCTGAACGCGCTCGCCTTCCGTCTGCTGCCGCTCAACCGCGTCGGTCAGGTCGATCGCCGGAGTATCGCGCGCGACATTGACCGCCTGTACGGCCACGGCGCTCGTCGCTGCCCCGAGAACGACGAGGAAAACCGCGATCGCATAAATGGCGCGCCTCAAGCCTAGGCCCTCCAGCCTGGCATCCCCGCCGGCTGGGAGCAGCGGTAGGGTGGCCTTGTGGCGACAGCAAGATGCTCCATTGCCTAGTCAGATCGTCAGCACGATCTTGCCGATATGGGCGCTCGACTCCATCCGCGCGTGCGCGTCGGCGGCGGCTTCGAGCGGGAACGTCTTATCCATGACCGGCCGGACCCGGCCCGCTGCGATCAGGGGCCAGGCCTTTTCTTCGACCGCGCGCGCTATGGCCGCCTTGTCGGCGACCGAGCGGGAGCGCAGGGTCGACCCGGTGTGGTGCAGGCGCTTGAGCAGGATGCGCCGAAAGTCGACGGTTGCGCGCGGCGAACCCTGAAATCCGATCTGCACGATGCGGCCCTCGACGGCCGCCGCCTCGTAGTTGCGCTCGATGTAGTCCCCGCCCACCATGTCGAGGATGACGTCGGCGCCGCTGCCGCCGGTCGCGGCCTTGGTTGCGGCGACGAAATCCTCCGACTTGTAGTCGACTGCAAGATCCGCCCCTAACTTGCGGCAGGCTTCGCATTTTTCCGCCGAGCCGGCGGTCGTGATCACACGCGCGCCGAACGCCTTGGCAAGCTGGATCGCGGTTGTTCCGATGCCGGAACTCCCGCCATGGACCAGGAACGTCTCGCCGCTCTTGAGCGCGCCGCGCTCGAACACGTTGTGCCAGACGGTGAAAAAGGTCTCGGGCAGGGCGGCTGCCTCGACCATGGTCAGGTTGGCCGGGGCGGGCAGTGCGTGGGTTTCATGGGACAGGCAGTATTGCGCGTAGCCCCCGCCGATCACCAGCGCGGCGACCTGGTCGCCCACCCGCCACCGCTTGACGCCCGGGCCGCAGGCGACCACCTCGCCCGCCACCTCGAGGCCCGGAATGTCCGGCGCGCCCTTGGGCGGAGGGTAGAGGCCTTTCCGCTGCATCACGTCCGGCCGGTTGACGCCGGCGGCCTTGACGGCGACCAGGATCTCGCCCGGCCCCGGGGTCGGAACCGGCCGCTCCTCGGGGACGAGAACGTCCGGCCCGCCGGGCGCGCGAATTCCGATTGCCGTCATGCTGGCCGGTATGGTGGTCATTGCAGGTCCTGACATTGCGAGTCGCTTCTCTTAGCGCATTCGCTGGTGCGCACAAACCCTTGGGCAAAGATGACGATCACTCCGGCTGAGGCTAGGCTGCCGGTGCCGAGTCGAGGGAGACGAACCATGCCTGCGGTGGACGATGACGAGCGGCCGAAAAAGAAGATCGCCCACGAGATCGGCCAGGACCTGGCCCTCTTGTCGGTCGACGAGATTACCGAACGGATCGCATTGCTGCGCGCGGAGATCGAGCGGCTCGAGGAGGCGTTGCGCAGCAAACGCGCCTCACGCTCCGCCGCGGACCAGTTTTTCAAGCGATGACAGCAAGTTAAAGCGAGCCTGCGGATGCGAGGGCAGATTTTCTGCGGCGAATTAGGGGGACGTTAAGCTTTCCCGAATACTACTAGACCGTCCGTCCACTGGTTGTGGACGCGAGTGGCTCCCGTCCACTCTGTTGACGCCTCCCTGTTGACACTTCTGAGCCGCCGGCAACGGCGGCTTTTTTTTGCCTGGCCCGGTTTGAGGACGGCGGAAACTATATCGTCAAGTTGCCTGCTGCCGCTGCTGGACTCGCCGCGTTTGCGCGAGTCATAATTTGCCGGCGCTCAGAAACGAATTCAACTCCACTGTCGTAACCGGAATTCTCCGTAAGTTATTGTTTGTGCGGATTTCTTGCAAACTTGTTCCGGGTTTGCGGGACGCTGCGCCGAGGTCGTCATGGCGGGAAGATCGACGAGTGAAGGGGGCCTCATCGCTTTCGGCGAGAAGTTGGCGTCGTCGCAGGCGTTCTCGGTCCTGTTTCGCGACGGCATGAAGCTCGTCGAGGAAACCGCCGCCTATCTCGACGGGCCGGGGCGCCAGGACTCCAAGCGGCTCGCCCGCGCCGCCGCGCTGTCCTACGCGACCGAGAGCATGCGCCTCACGACGCGGCTGATGCAGCTTGCCTCGTGGCTTCTCCTGCATCGCGCCGTCAACGAGGGCGAGATGTCGCTCGCGCAGGCGAACAAGGAAAAAACCCGGGTCAGATTGAGCGATCCCGAAATCGTCGAAGACGACGTGCTCGGCGTGCTGCCCGAGCAATTGGTCGAACTGATGCAGCGAGCGTCACGGCTGCAGACCGATGTGCGCAGGCTGGATGCGACCATTCATGCGCCCGCGTCTGCGGGCGCCGGGCGGCCGAACCCCCTCGACCGGCAGCTCGGCCTGCTCAAGGCCGCTTTCGAGGGGCGCGAGCACCCGTAACTCGAGGCGCTCGCTTATTTCAGGCCCAGTCCGGAGAACTTCTTCTGGAAGCGGGAGACGCGTCCGCCGCGGTCGAGGAGCTGTTGCGCGCCGCCGGTCCAGGCCGGATGCGATTTCGGGTCGATATCGAGCCGCAGCGTATCGCCCGGGCTGCCCCAGGTCGTCCGCGTCTCAAACTCGCTGCCGTCGGTCATGACGACCTTGACGGTATGATATTGGGGGTGGATGTCGGGTTTCATCAGTCAAAATCCTGCCAGCTATCGGATTTTCGGGGGCCGCGCGTCTATAACTGACGCCGCGTGGGGATACAAGTTGCCCGTGGAGGGTCAACGACAGGTCGTCAAATGAACTTCAGCAGAGAAGAACAAAACCTCGCGCAGGCTACCCCCGTCGAACCGCCGGCCGAAGCGCGCCGCCGCAGCATTCGACCGCTCTTTTCCATGATTCCGTTCTTCGCGCGCTATCGCATGCGCGCCTTCGCCGCTCTGGTGGCCCTCCTCGTCGCGTCGCTCGCAACCCTTGCGGTGCCGATCGCCGTGCGGCGGATGATCGATTTCGGATTCAGCGAAGAGCGCATCGGCCTGATCGATCAGTACTTCGCCGTGCTGATCGCCGTCGCCGCGGTGCTCGCCGCCGCGAGCGCGCTGCGCTACTACCTCGTCACCACGATCGGCGAGCGGGTCGTGGCCGACCTGCGCGCCACGGTGTTCGACCATCTGACCGGGCTGTCGGCGGCCTTCTTCGACAGCGCCCGCAGCGGCGAACTCGTGTCGCGCCTGACCGCCGATACGACCCAGATCAAGAGCGCGGTCGGGACCTCCGTGTCGGTCGCGTTGCGCAACCTCGTGCTGTTTCTCGGCTCGGCGGTGATGATGGCCGTCACCAGCCCGCGGCTGTCCCTTTTCGTGATCGCCGCCATCCCGGTGATCGTGCTGCCCCTCGTCGCCTTCGGACGCATGGTCCGCCAGCGCTCGCGCGCCGCGCAGGACTCGCTCGCGGAGGCTTCGGCCTACGCCGCCGAACTCATCGGCGCGATGCGCGTGCTGCAGGCCTTCACCAACGAAAGGCTGGCGACCGGCCGCTTCTCCGCGGCAGTGGAGCGCGCCTATTCCGCCGCGCTCCACTCCACCCGCGCGCGCGCCTGGCTCACCGCGGTCGTCATCTTCCTCGTATTCGCGAGCGTGGTCGTCGTGTTGTGGGTGGGCGCGCAGGACGTGGTCGACCAGCGGATCACGGCAGGACGGCTTAGCCAGTTCGTCCTCTATGCCGTGTTCGCGGCGGGCGCGCTCGGCGAGCTGTCGCAGATGTGGGGCGAGATTTCCCAGGCCGCCGGGGCGGCCGAGCGCTTGAGCGAACTGCTCGCCGTCCGGCCGGTGATCACCGCGCCGCCGCGCCCGGCGCCGCTGCCGGCGCGCGGGCAGGGCGAGGTCGCCTTCGATCACGTCCGCTTCGCCTATCCGCTGCGTGAGGAGGTCGCCGCGCTCGACGACGTCTCGTTCCGCATCCGGCCCGGCGAGAAGGTGGCCATTGTCGGCCCCTCGGGGGCCGGCAAGAGCACGATTTTCCACCTGATCCTGCGCTTCTACGATCCCGACGCGGGGACGGTGGCGTTCGACGGCGTGCGCCTCACCGACGCCGATCCGCGCGAGCTGCGCGCCCATATCGCGCTGGTGCCCCAGGATGCGGTGGTGTTCGCGGCGAGCGTCGCCGAGAACATCCGGTTCGGCCGCCCGGACGCATCGGAGGCCGACATCGCCCGGGCGGCGAAACTTGCCGTCGCCTCCGACTTCATCGCCCGGATGCCGAAGGGCCTGGACACGATGGTCGGCGAGCGCGGGGTCATGCTGTCGGGCGGGGAACGCCAGCGCATCGCGATCGCGCGCGCAATCCTGCGCGATGCCTCGCTGCTCCTGCTCGACGAGGCGACATCCTCGCTCGACGCCGAGAACGAGACGCTGGTGCAGGAGGCGCTGGCGCACCTGATGCAGGGGCGCACGACGCTCGTGATCGCGCACCGGCTCGCGACCGTGCTGTCCTGCGACCGCATCCTGGTGCTCGACCGCGGCCGCATCGTCGAAGAGGGCACGCACGACACGCTGGTGCAGCGGGGCGGGCTTTATGCGCGGCTCGCGCGGCTGCAGTTCGACACCTCGGCCGTGACGGAGTGATGCTTACCCGGTCCCGCCGTCACCAGTAGGCGGCGTCGGCAGGGCTGTTGGGCCGCCAGCACATCATCAGGATCGGCGACTGCGAGTTCGGGTTCACGTCCTCCCCGCCGACGAAGAACCCGTGCTTCTCGTAGAACCGGATCGCTCGCACGTTATCCTTGTTGACGTGCAGGTCGATGCCGTGCGGCGCGATCATTTTCGCCTCGTCGAGCAGCGCCGCCGCAACCGTGGACCCCCAGACTTCCGGCGCGACGACGATCTGGTCGAGATAGCCGGTCTCCTCGATGGTGACGAAGCCGACCAGCTTGCCGTCGGTCTCGGCGACGGTGATCGCCGACATCGGAACGAGCTCGGTCCGCCAGCGTTCGCGC
>JAEULX010000051.1 GCA_016793685.1 Bradyrhizobiaceae bacterium | reverse complement strand
TGCTGGCGGGAGGAAGCGGATCACGCCTCTGGCCGCTTTCGCGGTCGGACCGGCCGAAGCAGTTCCAGCGGCTGTCCGGCGACGTCAGCCTGTTCCAGGACACGGTCGGGCGTCTGCGCTATCTCGAAAACTGCTCCCAGCCGATCGTCGTTACCAGCCAGCAGCACCGGCATCTAGTCGAGCAGCAGCTTGCGGAAATCGGCGTTCGCCCCCGCGCAATCATCGTCGAGCCGGTCGGCCGAAACACGGCGCCGGCGATCACGCTCGCGGCGCTGACGGAAGCGCGCCGTGATGGACACGCCCACCGGCTGCTCGTTCTGCCGTCGGATCACCGGATCGGCTCGCCGGAGGAACTGGTTCAGGCGGTGAACTCTGCCGCCCAATTCACCGAGCGCGCGGGTTTGTTGGTGGCCTTCGGCATTGCGCCCAGCCGGCCCGAGACCGGCTACGGCTACATTCAACGCGGCGCCCGCCTCGCCGACAGCAACGCGTTCCGCATCGATCGCTTTGTCGAGAAGCCGCGGCCCGACGCGGCCGAGCAGATGGTCGCCTCCGGCGAGTACTGCTGGAACAGCGGCATGTTCCTGTTTCCCGTTTCGACGTTCCTCGAAGAAATGACCTGGCGGAACCCCGGGCTGGTCGCTCAGTGCCGCGCGGCGTTGGACAGCGGCAGCCGCGAGGGATGCGTGATCGAGCCGAATTCCCGCCTCTTCGGAGAGGTGGAAGACATTTCCGTCGACTACGCGCTGATGGAGAAGACCGACCGCGCCGCCGTGTTCGTGACCGATCCGGATTGGAACGACCTCGGCTCCTGGGCAAGCATCTGGGAGGTGGCGGACAAGGACGCCTCGGGCAACGCGGTTGTCGGCAAGGCCGCCGTTCAATCAGCCCGCAATTCCTATGTTCGCAGCGATGGAATCTTTACCGCGGTCGTGGGCGTCGATGATGTCGTGGTCGTCACCTCGGAAGACGCCATCCTCGTCACCTCGCGCGGCAAGGCCGAGCACGTCAAGACGCTGGTGAACAACCTCAAGCAATTCGGCCATCGGGGCATCGACGGCGGCACCGTCTATCGGCCGTGGGGAAGCTACCGGACCATCGACCGCGGCGAGGGCTTCCATACCAAGCGCATCACCGTCGCACCCGGCGGTCAACTCTCGCTGCAGTTCCACAATCATCGGTCGGAGCATTGGACCGTCGTTTCCGGCACCGCGCGGGTCACGGTCGGCAACGAGATCCGCCACATGGGCGCAAACGAGTCCGTGTATATCCCGCTCGGCGCCGTCCATCGCCTGGAAAACCTCGGCGACGAGCCGATGGTGCTGATCGAGGTCCAGTGCGGCGACTACCTCGAGGAAGACGACATCGTGCGTCTGGTCGACACCTACGGTCGGGCAGAGGCCGTCGAAGCCTTCGCGCAGGCTGCTTGAGCGGGGAGGCTTCAATGAACGAGATATACATCTTCGACATCGACGGGACGCTGACGCAGCCCCGGCAGCGCATGGATCGGGCGTTTGCCGATACGTTTTTTGCGTTTTGCCAGCGCTGGCCCGTCTACCTGGCGAGCGGAAGCGATTACCCGAAGATCGCGGAGCAGGTCCCGGAAGACATCATCGAGCGCGTCGCCGGAATCTTCCCTTGCGCGGGCGCTGAATTCTGGCAGGGGCCGCTTTGCCGCCACGCCGATGACCATCAATTCCCGCAGGGGCTTGTCGCGTTGTTCCAATCGCTGATGATCACCAGCCCTTATCCGCATCGCTTCGGCGCGCATGTGGAGAAGCGGACCGGCATGCTCAACGTCAGCGTTGTCGGCCGCTCGGCCGATCACAAGCAGCGGAAAGCCTATCGCGCCTGGGATGATCGGCAAGGCGAGCGGGCCGCGATCGCAAAAGTCCTGGCGGAGGCATTTCCGGCCTATGAATACGCGGTGGGGGGAGACATCAGTATCGACATCTTCCCGCAAGGCGCCAACAAGGCTCGCATCTTGCGCAGCCTGGACCGGCTGCATCCGAACGCGGCCTATCGGTTCTTTGGCGACAGAACGGCCGCGGGCGGCAATGACCGGCCGCTGGCGGAAGCATTGTGGGCGCGCGGGCCGAAGCATCAGGTTTTCAGCGTGAACGATTGCGACGAGACGCGGAGAATCCTCGACGCCATTGCCGCCAGCGGCCACCGCATTGCGCACGAACCGCTACCGAACCAGCCGATCGACATCGCTCGCAGCGTGATCGAGCGCCTGACCAAGCCGACGAACACACCGCCGGTCCTGTCCCGGTGCGGCGGCTCTGTCGGAGGGACCGACGTCGGGCGGTTCGAGGATATCGGGCGGGCGTAATCCCGCCACCGGCTTTCGCCCCAGCTTCTCCCTGAAACGCGCGCGCCCCGCGGGGCGGAATGCGGCAGCGCGACC
>JAEULX010000024.1 GCA_016793685.1 Bradyrhizobiaceae bacterium | reverse complement strand
GATGGCGGCAGCCTATGTGGGAAACACGCTCGATCCGCGGGTCCGCGGCCTCGTTTTGATGGCGCCGCATATGATCGTCGAGCCCGAGACGCTTGCGGAGATCCGGCGGGCGCGCGCAGCCTTTCTCGAAGGCAAGTTGCGTCAGCGCCTTTCGCGGTATCACGCCGATGTCGACGTCGCGTTTTGGGGATGGAACGACGTCTGGCTCGATCCCGCCTTTGAAGCGTTCAATCTCAAGGAGGAACTCGGAAGGATTGACGTGCCGATGCTGATCATGCGCGGCGACGATGATTATTACGGCACTCACCGGCAGGTCACGATCGCGCAAGAGCTATGTCATTGTCCCGTCGAGGCGCTGTTCATGGCGGGTTGCGGGCATGTCCCGCATCGGGAGAAACTCGATCAGACTCTCGACGCGATCGCTCACTTCGTCGAACGGGTGCTCCCCAAAGGCGCGCTCACCGCATGAGCGGCCTGTCTGCTCAAGCGAGCGCTCCGTCCGAAGCGTAGAATGTCTATTTGCGCGGCCGGGACTCGGCGAAGGCCGCCTCGATCGCCTCGCCGATCGCCAGCACCAGGTCATCGCCGCCGTCGAAGCGCGCGAGCATGAGCCCGACCGGCGCCTCGCCCGCGCGGTGGCAAGGCAGACTGAGTGCGCAACCGTCGAGGAAGTTGACCAAGGTCGGATTTCTGAGCACGAGCAGATTGGTTTGATGGTAGGCCCCCTCGTCCTGCTCAAGCGCGGCGATGGTCGGCGCAATGATCGGGACCGTCGGCATCGCGAGGGCGTCGAACGGCCGCGCGCGCAGCCGCGCCTCCGCAATGAGTTGTTTGCGGCGGTTCACCAGCCACAGGTAATCGGCAGCGCTTATTGTGCGTCCCCGGTCCAGGCGGCTGGCGACGCGCGGATCGTAGCCGTCCTTGGCGCGGGTCAGCAAATCGCGGTGCCAGACAAATCCCTCGGCGGCGGGGAAGGTTGCGGTTTCCGCCGTCTTGCCGACCGCCAGGAACTCCGGAAACGGGATGCGCGTGACTTGGACGCCGGCGTCTTGCAAAACCGAGATGGCGTCATCGAACGTCCGCTTCACATATGGGTCGATGTCGTCGAAGACGCGGTCGGTCGGGACCGCGAGGCGAAGTCCCCGCAATCGGGCCGGCGGCATGGCTTCGCTTGTGTGCCCGCTGAGCACGGCGTCGATGCTGCGGCAGCAGCCCACCGTTCGGCCGATCGGCCCGATCGAGTCGAGCGAAGCCGACAGCGGGAGCGCACCGCCGAGCGGAATCCGCGCCGCGGTAGGCTTGAAACCGACCAGCCCGCAGAGCGCAGCAGGAATGCGCACCGACCCGCCGGTGTCCGTGCCGATGGCGGCGACGCACATGCCGTCGCTGACCGATACCGCGGCGCCCGACGAAGAACCGCCCGGAATGCGCCGCGCGGCGCGATCGTAGGGATTTGCCGGCGTTCCGTAATGAGGATTGAGCCCTAGCCCGGAAAAGGCGAACTCCGTCATATTCGTCCGCCCGACGATCACGGCGCCCGCGGCGCGGAGCCGCATGACGATGGCGGCATCGGACACGGCCGGCGTCGAATCGGCCAGCACCCGCGACCCAGCCGTCGTCGCCCTCCCGCGAACATCGAACAGGTCCTTGATCGAAACCGGGATGCCGCCGAGCAGTCCGGTCCACAGTCCGGCGCGGCTACGCCGGTCGATGGCTTCGGCCTCCGCCATCGCCTGCTCGGCGAACAGGCTGACGAAGGCGCGCGATCCTTCGCCATCAGGCGCGACCGCGCGCGCAAGACAGGCTTCGACAAGCTGCCTGCTCGTGGTTGCGCCGGACTCCAGAGCCGCGCGAACGGCGTCGATCGTCTCCGTCATATGCCCACCGTGGGCGCCCGCAACGCGGCCATCCGTCAATTACACGAAGTAATGAATTTCGAAGAGAAGGCAGCCGGCGGTGGATTTGAAGGGGCCGTGGAACGCGCCGGGCGGACGACAGGCGAAAGTGAGCGGCGCGAAAGGCTCGCCGCCTTCGCCGCGCTCGTCGTTGCCTACGGTCAGATCTCCGGAGATCAGCAGCACTTCTTCCCAATATTCGTGGACGAATGGCTTGGTCGTGTACACGCCGGGCGCAAAGCGCAGCAGCCGCGATCGATTGCCCGTCTTCGCCGCCTCGTCGAGCGAGCCGGCCAGAATCTTCTGCTGTATTCCTTCGGGATATCCGGGCGGCGTTTCCCAGCCGGTCGTCAGGTCGATCGCTTTGAATTCGTCGTGCAGCTTCGGATTTATCATGGAGGGTTCCGCTCGCCGGCTTGTCGTGTTCAGACTTGCCTGGTCACATTGCGTTGGAACGCAAGAATATGGTCGCGCATGGCGCCTTCGGCGGCGTCGGGCTTCCGGCTCTCGAGCGCTTCGACGATGGCGCGATGCTGCGCGAGAACGTTGCGATGATGGTCGGCGTCGCGCAGCGAGAGGAACCAGAAGCGCAGCGAGCGTTCGTGAAGGTTGCGGAGAACGTCGGCCAACACGGTGTTTTTCGCCGCCCGCGCCACGGTGAGGTGGAAGTCCCTGTCGAGCAGCATCATCTTCTCGACGTCGCGCTTGGCCACCGCCTTTTCCGAGCGGTCGAGAATCGCGTTGAGCTCCGCCAGTTCCGAGTCTTCGGCGCGCTCGGCGGCAAGTCGCGCGCAATAACACTCGGTCACCAGGCGGACCGCGATGATCTCCACCGCTTCGTCGAGGCTGATCGGCCGCACCATGATGCCCTTGCGGGGCATGATGGACACCAGGCCGTCGGTCATCAGGCGATGAATCGCCTGGTGGATCGGCGTGCGGCCGATCCCCAGCTCGACGGAGATCGCCGCCTCGCTGAGCACTTCCGCCGGGCGGTAGTGACAGGTGATGATGCGGTACTTGATCTCGTTGTAGGCGCGATCGAGCAACGATTTCGCGGGCCACGGCCCCGCCGCTGTTTGGCGCGGTCGCCCCGTTGAATTGACCACCGCCGTGCGTTTCATGACGGGTCTCTCAGCCAGCAGATTGAAGCGTGTCCACAGTATAAGTATGGGAAATTCGCGCGTTGCGCACCGGATCGAACAGCTCGAAGGTGAATTTCCTCGAGGGGCGGATGCCTCCTTTGGCCGGCAAGGTGCCGCAAAACAACACGGTCCCGTCGGCAAGATGACCGTTCGCCGTGATGCCCGATATGATTCGGTCAGGCGAAAGAATACTCGCGACGGAGCCTTCCTGGTAGAGGCGCTGCTCGCCGTCTTCCTCGATCCAGGAGCGCAGCGTGAGCGAATCCCAGTGATCGCGCACGTCCTCGAAAGACCACAGCTCCGGTGCGATCGGCTTGTCGCACATCTGCTTGGAAACGGTCACGTTATAGGCTTCGACCGTACGGTCGGTGTGGTCGGAGCCGACGCCGATCCAAAGGTCGTCGTCGCTGCGCACGAGAACGAACTCGACCTCGCCGCTCGAGTTCTCGCCCACCGCCTCGATTTCGTCCGCGGTCGTCAGCCGTGCCGCCGAGACGCGATAGTAGATCGGCGTCGAGGCCGGCCGTCCGACACCGAGCGCTACTAGTTCGGCGATGTGCTTCTCCCGCGCAACCGCGTCGCGCTGGGTCCAGCCGGCGATCACGGCCCGGCGCAAGGGAAGCGCACGCTCGCCGACCGAGGCGCCGCGATGTGTGCGAAAGTGAAGAGTGTTTGCAGACATCCGGACTGTCTTCGGGCCCCGATCGGAAGCTAAGTTATGGGCTTGGCCTACATTTTAAGCGCCGGCTCGGATCCTCGCGCGCCCGCCAACCGAACCACGGGGCCCACTTGATGTCAAGGTGATATTTCACTGATCGTAGCCGGCGCAACGCCGATGACCGGCATTTACGGCCCGTCGCGGCGCCCGGGGAACGGCAGCGCCGTCACCGTGCGCCGGCGCGCGACCGCGCCGTCTCGAGGATGGCTTCGACGATTCCCACATAGCCGGTGCACCGGCAGATATGGCCGCTCAACATTTCGCGAACCTCCTGCTCGGAGGGATCGGCCCGCTCGCGCAGGAACTGCTCGGCCGACATCAGAATGCCTGGCGTGCAGTAACCGCATTGCAGGGCGTGGTGGCGCCGGAAGGCTTCCTGCAGGTCGCTCAGCGCGCCGTCTTCCGCGGCGAGGCTGCGAACCGTCTCGACCGTGCGGCCCGCCGTCTGAACGGCAAGCGTCAGACAGCTCCGAGCCGGAATTCCGTCGATCAGGACCGTGCAGGCACCGCAAACCCCGTGTTCGCAGCCGACGTGAATCTCCGCGCAGCCAAGCTCCTGGCGCAGGAAATCGCTCAGCAGCATGCGCGGTTCGGCGAGACCCCGCGCCGGCTTGCCGTTGAGAATGAAGTCGACGGGGTGGCGCACCCCTTCCTTCAGCTCGAGCATTTAGCGGCCTCCTCGATGGCGCGCCGCCCAAGCCGACGAACCAGCTCGCGCCGGTAGGCTGCAGTCGCGTGATGGTCGTCCGTTCCGCCGAGTTCCCAGGCGAAATCATTCAGCGCGTCGTCGAGTTCTCCGTTGGGCAAGCCCGACCATTCGCGCACCGTCGGCTTGTCGGCCACGCCGCCAACCCCGAGCCGGGTGGTTTTTCCGGACACCACGGCGGCGACGGCGCAGATCGCAAAATCGCCGTGGCGCTGCGCCATCTCCATGAAGGCATAGCCCGCGCCCTGCTTGCGCTCCGGAAAGCGTACCGCAACGACCACCTCGTCCGGGCGCCGGGCGGTCGCCAGCATGCCGGTCTGGAACTCGGCGGCAGGGAGCACGCGTTCGCCCTTCGACGAGCGCAGAACGACCTTGCCCTCGAGCGTCGCGAGGCAAAGCGGCAACTCGGACGCCGGATCGGAATGGGCGATGCTGCCGCAGACGGTGCCGCGGCTCCTGGTCTGGAAATGCCCGACATGCGGCAGCGCCGCGCTCAGCAGCGGGGTTGCGTCGCCGAGCTGCGGCCACGCCAGCAGCTGAGCCTGCGTCGTCGCCGCGCCGATTTCGATTTCGCCGGCCGTCTTGCGGATATAGGCGAGCGGCGCAAGGCGCGAGATGTCGATCAATGCCCTCGCCTGCGCGAGGCGAAAGTTCATCATCGGCAGGAGCGATTGGCCGCCCGCCAGGATGCGCGCATCCTCGCCGATGCGAGCAAGCGCCTGGAGCGCCTCGTTGATGTCCGCCGGTCGCAGATAGGTGAAGGGTTTCGGCTTCATGACTGCAATCCAAGGAATTTGAGAAGCCGCTGCCACCACGTGCGCGCCGGGCCCGGACGCGGCGCCGCCTCCGGCGCGATCTCGGCGAAAAGCCGCTGGAAGAACTGACCGATCAGCACTTTCGTCGCGCCGTCGAGCATGCGGCCGCCCACCGCCGCGGCCTTGCCGCTGATCTCGACGACATAATCATAGTCGATCTGCGTCACGGCGCCCTGCGGGACCAGCCGCACGCGACCGCTTCCGGTCGTCGAACCGAGCGAGCCCTCCAGTCCGCCGGAAAGCGTCGCGGCGCGAGGCGGGTCGAGATCGGTGAGCGCAACGCGAGCGGTGAAGCGGCCTTTGACGATCCCGACGCCGAGCGAGACCTCGGCGCGGTATTCGTTCGGCCCGGTCTGGTCGAGCGCATGGCAACCGGGGATGACGCGGGCCAGCACTTTGGGATCGAGCAGCGCGCGCCAGATGACCTCCGGGCTTGCCGGCACCGTCTGGGCTCCGCTTCCCGTCAAGGCCTTGCCGCCCGGGGTGGCCGCCGCCGCCGCGCGCGCCGGCGGTGCTTTTGCTGCGACCCGCGGCGGCTTTTCGGTTTCGCCCATCAGCGCCTTGACCCGCGCGGGCGTCAGCGGAAGCTTTACGTCCTTCACGCCCAGCGCATCGGCAACGGCGTTGGCGATACACACCGGCGTGCTCATGCAGTTGCCTTCGCCGATGCCTTTGGCCCCGAGCGGGGTGAGCGGCGACGGACTTTCCATGTGCAGAATGACGGGACGCGGCACCTCGCACGCGGTCGGACAGAGATAGTCGGCGAAGGTGCCGGACAGGAAACTGCCATCCGCGCCATAGGCGAACTCTTCCAGCAGCGCGCAACCGATGCCCCAGCCGAACGAACCGTAAATCTGGCCGTCGGCGATCAGCGGATTGAGGATGCGCCCCGCGTCATGCATCGTCACATACTTGTCGATGCGGATGGCGCCGGTGTCGCGGTCGATCTCGATCCCGCAGAAATCGAACACGAAGCCGTAGGTCAGCGACGTGTTGATCTGGTCGGCGTCGTTCGGCGGCTCGATCTCGGGCGCCGAGTAGGACGCGGTCTCGGAAATCCCCGGCGCCATTCCGGTCGGCAACTCGCTGGGAGACCAGTGCGCCGTGCCGGCGATCCGCGAGAAACGGATGTTGTTGTCGGGATTGTTCTTCGCGAACACCTTGCCGTCACCGAAGGCGACCTCGTCGGCGGGAACGTTGAGGGTCTGGCTCGCGATCTGGGCGATCTTGGCGCGGACTTTCTTCGCGGCCATCTGCGCGACCACCGCGGTGGACGAGGAAAACCGGCTCGAATAGTTGCCGGTGGCGATCGACCAGGGATCGCGCTGGGTGTCGCGCTCCATGTTGCAGCGGATGTCGTGCGGATCGAGGCCGAGTTGCTCGGCGACGATCTGGCTGAGAATGGTCGCGTGGCCCTGGCCTTGCGGCAGGCTGTCGGCGGTGACGCTGACGGCGCCCAGGCAATCCACGTTCACGGTGGCGTAGGCGACGTTGCCGCCCTTCGGTCCGGCCTTGCGGCGCTCCTCCACCGGAACGATGGTGCTCAGATAGCCCATGTTCGATTGGGCGGGCTCGACAATGGCGGCGAAGCCGATTCCATAGATGCGTCCGGCGGCCCGCGCCTCGTCGCGCCGGCGGCGAAGGTCGGCAAGCCCGCCATCGCGTTCGGCCATGGCGATGGCGGTTTGATAATCCCCCGAATCGATCAAGGCGCCGGCCGGCGCCCGATAGGGAAACGAGCCCGCAGGAACCAGGTTCTTGCGGATCACGTCGAGCGGATCGAGGCCGAGTTCGACCGCGACCCGCTGCATCAGCCGTTCCAAGCCATAATAGATCTGTGGTCCGCCGAAGCCGCGCACCATTCCCGATGGCGTCTTGTTGGTCATCACCAGCTTGTTGACGATCTGCATGTCCTTGGCGGCATAGGCGCCGCTCATGATGCCGTGCTGGCGATAGAGCGGCCCCGGCATCGGCGGACGCAGATAGGCGCCGTAGTCGTCGATCTGTTCGAAGCGGAACGCGGTGACCAGGCCGTCGTTCTTCACTGCCGCCGCGGCGCGGATGATGCGATTGGGCGCGGCGATCGCCGCGGTCAGGTGCTCGAACCGGTCCTCGACCCATTTGACCGGACGGCCGGTGCGCCGCGAGGCGATGCACATGAGAACGACATAGGGGAAGATCGCCTGCTTCACGCCGAAGCCGCCACCCGAATAGGCGGGTGTGCGGATGCGCAACTGTGCGCCGCTGCAGCGCAGCGCCTTGGACATCACCGGATGGACGGTGAACGGCCCCTGGAAGTTGCACATGACATCGTAGACGCCCTCGCCCGGCTGGTAGTCGGCGGCGACGACAAAGCCCTCGAGCGGGGTCTGCGAATTGCGCGGATAGTCGATCGTGATCTCCACGACCCGATCGGCTTCGGCGAAGCGTCGCTCCGGATCGCCGTAACTGAAATGGCGCTCGGACGGAACGTTGGAGCCGACCGCCGGATGGACCAACGGCGCGTCTGCGGCCGTTGCCGACATCGGATCGATGACCGCCGGCAGCTTGCGGTATTCGACCTCGATATCGTCGACGGCGTCTTCCGCGATATAACGGTCCTCGGCAATGACGACCGCCACGGCCTCGCCGACGAACCGGACGCGGTCGGTGGCGAGCGACCACTGGTCCATCGGCTGCCGCAGCACGATGATGAAAGGATCGGAATCCTGCTTGATTTCAGCGCCGGTCAGCACGGCGACCACGCCCGACCGCGCCATCGCCTTCGCGGTGTCGATCGCGACGATCTCGGCGTGCGCATGGGGAGAGCGAAGGATCGCGGCATGCAGCGTGCCGGCCCGCGTCGGCATGTCGTCGGCGAAATAGCCGTGGCCGGTCAGCAGGGTCGCGTCTTCGATCCGCTCGACGGGGCGGCCGAGCCAGCGGCGTTCGAGTCCATCGTGCGAAGGCTGAGAAGGAGGTTGGGCCATGAGGATTGAACGCGTAATACTGTTGTGATATTTCTTATATCCGTGACATTTCGGGGATTGTCAACGACGAACTCGCTCGCCGCCGACGGGGAGTTCGCGGCATCCAATGGCACACAAGTTCCGCTGCGCCCGTCGCGATTGGGGTTGGATTCATGGGTTTGACCACCGCTCACCAGAAGCATGTCGTCGTCGTCGATGAAAGCGTGACGCCCAACGCGCTTCACTTCTCCGAAATCTTCAACGTCGCCGTTCCGTTCATCGACAGGCCGGTTGCGGAGGGGCGCGGCGGCGCGGTCGCCGTGCGTTACGCGGGCCAGGATATCACCTATGCCGAGCTGTCGGAGAACGTCGCGCGCGCCGGCAACGCGTTGCTCGATCTCGGGCTCAAGCCGGGCAGCCGTTTGATGATGGCCGCCCAGGACGACCCTTATTACTTCTATGTCTTCTGGGGCGCCATCAAAGCCGGAATCATCCCGATCTCCGCCAGTACGTTCGTGAAGGCGAACGACTACCGCCATCTCATCGACGACTCCCAGTGCGAAGCATTCGTCTATTCGGCGGCTCTGGAAGGCCAGGTCGCCGGGCTCGAAAAAATGACGTCGCAGCCCCGCTTCATCCTTCCCATCGACGGATCGGGGTCTCTCGCCGAGCGCATCGCCGCCGCATCGCCTCGTCTCGAGCCGGCGGAGACGGCCGCGACCGACGATTGCTTCTGGCTGTTCTCCTCGGGTTCGACCGGGCTTCCGAAAGGCGTCGTCCATCGCCATCGCGACATGGTGGTGACCAGCGAGCGCTACGGACACAAGGTCGCCGGCCTCGAGCCCGACGACGTCGTGTTCTGCGCCGGCAAGCTTTTCTTCTCCTTCGGGTTCGGCGGCGGGATGACGTTTCCGCTGTGGATGGGCGCATGCACCGTTCTGCAACCGGAACGAACGACGGCTGATCTCGCGCTCGACATCCTCGAACAATCGAAGGCGACGGCCTTCTTCGGCGTTCCCACCCTTTACGGCCAGATGATCCATGCGTACAGGCAACGCCCGCGGCGGCTCGACGCGCTGCGCCGCTGCCTGACGGCGGGTGAGTCCTTGCCTGCGCCGATATTCGAACAGTGGAAGGCGCTGACCGGAATTCCGATCCAGGAAGGGATCGGTTCGACCGAAGTGCTGCACGTCTTCGTCTCCAATACGGTCGACGACATCCGGCCGGGAAGCTCGGGCAAGCCGGTGCCGGGATACGAAGCCAAGATCATCGGCGAGGACGGCGAGGAAGTCACCGACGGCAGCATCGGGACGCTCTGGGTCAAGGGCGAATCCAACGCGCGATGCTACTGGAACAATCCGGAAAAGACGAAGAAGACGATGGTCGGCGAGTGGCTCAACACCGGCGACATGTATTACGTCGACGCCGATGGCTATTACATCAACGCCGGACGTGCCGACGACATGATGAAGGTGGGCGGACAGTGGTGCTCGCCGATCGAGATCGAGTCGAAACTGCTCGCCCATCCGAAGGTGAAGGAAGCCGGCGTGATCGGGCAGGCCGACGAAAATGCGCTGACCAGGCCCGCCGCCTACATCGTGCTGGTGAATCCCGACGATGATCCCGACGCAGCGCTGCGCGAACTGACCGATCTCTGCCGGGAGAACCTTCCGAGCTTCAAGCGTCCGCGCTGGTTCTATTTCGTGCCCGAATTGCCGAAGACGGTGACCGGCAAGATCCAGCGGTTCAAACTGCGCGAGCAGGCGACATAGAGCCTGCCCGCGGACTTCGCTTTCTCGCACCAACCCCGACGCGCTGACCAATGCCGCAGCCGCCTCCCGGCGGGCAGGAAAGGACGGAAAATGGCTTTCGAGGCTCCGATCTCACGATGGAAGGAACGCGTGCTTCCCGAGTGGCTGGACTACAACGGCCACATGAACGTCGCCTATTTCGTCCTGATCTTCGATCACGGCACCGACGCGTTCTATCCGCTGATCGGCCTCGGCAAGCCCTATCGCCAGCGCACCGGAAAATCGACCTTCGCGGTGGAGACGCATATCACCTATCAGCGCGAACTGAGCGTCAACGAGGAGGTTGCGGTCACCACGCAGCTGCTCGGATTCGACGACAAGCGCATCAACTATTTCCACCGCATGTGGCACGTGGGCAAGAACGCGCAGATGGCGACGCTGGAGCAGCTCGCGGTGCATGTCGATCTCACCAATCGTAAAGTCGAGCCGATGCCCGAGGAATCGCAGCGGCTCCTGCGCGTGATGTGGGAAACCCACAAGGATTTGCCAAAGCCGAAGGAGATGGGAAGCGTGATGGCCGTCAGGTCGAAACGCGACTGAAGGCACAAGTGCAACAAGCCGGCCGCAAACCCCGTCTCAGGCCGAAGCGGCTCCGTTCGCCGCCGCGCCGTTGCCGCCGGCGGCGGGAATGATTTCCCCGCGCTCGATGGTCAGCGCCGTGTCGGTGATCTTGTCCAGGAGCTTCGGCGTCGATTCCGAGATCAGCATGCCGAGGTCACGCCTGCTTTCGCGCAGGCGCGAAAGCGCCGCCGCGTAGGTTCGCGCGAGCGCAGGCGCGAGCCCCTGAAACGGCTCGTCGAGCAGGATCGCCCGCGTTCCGACCATCATCGCGCGTCCCAGCGCGACCATCTTTCCTTGT
>JAEULX010000272.1 GCA_016793685.1 Bradyrhizobiaceae bacterium | reverse complement strand
CGAACAGAAACGACTCGATCACCGGACGGTGGAAGGCGAGATGCGCGAGCAGGACGAACAGCACGAGAAAGCCCGTCATGCGCAGGATCAGTACGCCGAAGGCGTGAATCCCGCGCTCGAACGGCGTGGGCGGGCGATCCGACTGGAGCGCGGCGGCAATGCCGCCGAACCGCGTGCCTGCTCCGGTCGCGACCACGAGCATGGTCGCCTCCCCGCTCACCACCGCGGTTCCGCTGAACAGGGCGTTGAAGGCTTCGGCTGGATACTCGGCGCTGCAAAGCCCGGCCCGCTTCTCCACCGGATAGGGTTCGCCGGTCAAAAGCGATTCGTTGGTGTGCGCCGCGCGGCTCGCAAGCACGATGCCGTCGGCGGGAACAAGGTCGCCCGCCGCAAGCTCGACGATGTCGCCCGGGACGATGTCTTCGACCGGAATGCGGGCAGCCGCGCCGTCGCGCCGCACCGAGGCGCGCACCGCGACCGAGCGTTTCAGCGCCTCCGCCGCTTCCTCCGCATTGTGCTCCTGGACAGCCTCCAACGCGATCGAGCCGGCGAGGATCGCAAAAATGATGGCGGCGCTCGCGAGGTCGCCGGTGAGCCCGGAGACGATGCCGGCCACCATCAGGATCGCGACCAGCGGGTCGGTCAGGCGGCGGCCGATCCGCGCGAGGATGCGCCGGCGCGATGCCGGGGCGACGGCATTGTGCCCATGCTGCTGCAGCCGGACGGCGGCCTCGCTCGCGCGGAGCCCCGCGGCAGTCGTCGCGAGTCGGGCGAGCGCATATTCGCTGGGCTCGGTCCAGAAGCAGGCGGCAGGCGGCGAGTCGGTGGCGGACATGGCCGAGCCTCAGGAAGACTTTTTCCTCCCCCGTGCAGAAGGGGGAGGATGAATAGGCACCTTTTTAACAGACCACGCGTTGCGCTGAAGCAACTTTGTCAGCCGCACGTGCCGAACGGCTCCGCCGGCTACTTGCTCAGCAATCCCTTCACGATCCCACTCGCCTTGGCAAAATCCATCTCGCCGGCGTGGCGCTCCTTCAGCGCGGCCATCACCTTGCCCATGTCCTTCATCGAGGCGGCGCCCACGTCCTTGATCACGGCGGCGATCGCCGCCTGCGCCTCGGCGTCGGACATCTGCTTGGGCAGATAGGCGGCGATGATCGCGATCTCCTCGCGTTCCTGCGCCGCGAGTTCGGGGCGGTTGCCCTTCTCGTACAGCTCGACCGATTCCTGGCGCTGCTTGATCATCTTCTGCAGCAGCGATTTCAGCTCGTCGTCGGTGAGCGGACCCTTGCCCTGGCCGCGCGCCTCGATATCGGCGTTCTTGAGGGTGGAATTGACCATCCGCAGGGTCGAGACGCGCCGGTCCTCATGCGCCTTCATCGCCAGTTTCAGGGCGTTGTTGATGTCATCGCGCAGCATGGCAACTCTCCCGATCGTCCCCGGGGCCGGCCACCCGTCCGCGCCAGCGCCAGAATGCAACCACGGCCCAGATCGCCTCGATCAGGCCAAACGGCCAGGCCCCTTGCAGAAATCCATACAAGGATCCGAGCGCGCACGACACCGCGAAGGCCAGGGTGAACCAGGAACTACGGCCTTCGAGGGCGTAGCAGACCAGCATGGCGGTGACGGAAAACAGGCCGAACGCCGTGAGCGCGTCCATACGCCATTCGTCCCTTTGACGGCGGTTCAGGTGGGCGGCTATGTAGATGGCTCATGACAGAGACGCAAGACGATACCGCCTGGGCGGAACCCGCGCCCACCGCCCTGCTCGTGCTCGCCGACGGCACGGTGCTCGAAGGCTTTGGCTTCGGCGCCGCCGGCCACGCGGTCGGCGAGGTGTGCTTCAACACCGCAATGACGGGCTATGAGGAAATCCTCACCGACCCCTCCTATGCCGGGCAGATCATCACCTTCACCTTCCCGCATATCGGCAATGTCGGCACCAACGAGGAAGACATCGAGACCGTCAACATGGCGGCGACGCCGGGGGCGCGCGGCGTCATCCTGCATTCGGCGATCACCAGCCAGTCGAACTATCGCGCGACGCGCCATCTCGACCAGTGGCTGAAGGCGCGCGGCATCATCGGGCTCGCCGGCATCGACACGCGGGCGCTGACCAGCCTCATCCGCGCCAAGGGAATGCCCAACGCGGTCATCGCGCACGCGCCCGACGGCCGCTTCGACCTCGAGGCGCTGAAAGCCGAAGCCCGGGACTGGCCGGGCCTCGTCGGCATGGACCTCGTGCCGATGGTCACGTCGGGCCAGCGTTTCACCTGGGACGAAACGCCGTGGGTGTGGGGCAAGGGCTACGGCCGGCAGGACGCGCCCGAGTTCCACGTCGTCGCCATCGACTACGGCATCAAGCGCAACATTCTGCGGCTGCTCGCGGGCACCGGCTGCAAGGTCACCGTCGTTCCGGCAACGACGTCAGCCGAGGACATCTTCGCGTTGAAGCCCGATGGGGTGTTCCTCTCCAACGGCCCCGGCGATCCCGCCGCCACCGGCGAATACGCCGTGCCGGTGATCCGCGCGATGATCGAGGCGAACATGCCGACCTTCGGCATCTGCCTCGGCCACCAGATGCTCGGCATCGCGGTGGGCGGCCGCACGATGAAAATGCACCAGGGCCACCATGGCGCGAACCATCCGGTGAAGGATCTCACCACCGGCAAGGTCGAGATCACCTCGATGAATCACGGCTTTGCCGTCGACCGCGCAAGCCTGCCGGAGAACGCGAAGGAAACGCACGTCTCGTTGTTCGACGGTTCGAACTGCGGAATCGCGCTCTCCGACCGGCCGGTATTTTCGGTGCAGTATCATCCCGAGGCGTCGCCCGGCCCGCGCGACAGCCATTACCTCTTTCAGCGATTCGCGGGACTGATGCGGGAGCACAAACGCATTTAGCGCCTCTCCCTGGGGAGAGGCGCG
>JAEULX010000219.1 GCA_016793685.1 Bradyrhizobiaceae bacterium | reverse complement strand
ACCCCGGCGCAGCGGCATAACGATGGCCTCGATTACGTCCCGACCAACAAGTACGTGGTCTTCGGGCATCATTTCGCGGCCATCGCCGGCGCCGGCCCGCTGGTCGGACCGGTGCTCGCCGCACAGATGGGGTATTTGCCGGGAACGCTGTGGATCCTCGCGGGCGTCGTGTTTGCCGGCGCCGTGCAAGACTTCACTGTCCTGTTCCTGTCGACGCGCCGCGACGGCCGCTCGCTCGGCGACATGATCCGTTCCGAGATGGGCCCGGTCGCCGGCGGCATCGCGCTGATCGGCGTCCTGCTGATCATGATCATCCTGCTCGCCGTGCTGGCGCTGGTCGTCGTCAAGGCGCTGGTGGGAAGCCCGTGGGGCACCTTCGCCGTGGTCTCGACGATTCCGATCGCGATCTTGATGGGAGTCTACAGCCGGTTTATCCGTCCCGGCCGCATCGGCGAAATGTCGGTCATCGGCTTTATCCTGCTGATGGCCGCGTTGTTCTATGGCCGCACCGTCTCCGAGACGCCGGAACTCGCCCGGCTGTTCAACTGGTCCGGCGAAAACCTCGCGCTCGCGATCATCGGCTATGGCTTCGTCGCCTCGGTCCTGCCCGTGTGGCTGCTGCTCGCGCCGCGCGACTATCTCTCCACCTTCCTCAAGATCGGCACGATCACGCTGCTCGCGATCGGCATCATCGTCGTGCGCCCCGACCTGAAAATGCCGGCGGTCACCCGCTTCGTCGACGGCAGCGGGCCGGTGTGGGCCGGCACCCTGTTTCCCTTCCTCTTCATCACCATCGCCTGCGGCGCGGTATCGGGTTTCCACTCCCTGATCGCCTCCGGCACGACGCCGAAGCTGATCGAGAACGAAGGCCAGCTCCGCTTCGTCGGCTATGGCGGCATGCTGATGGAGTCCTTCGTCGCCATCATGGCGCTGATCAGCGCCACGGTGATCGAGCCCGGCGTCTATTTCGCCATGAACAGCCCGGCGGGCCTGATCGGCACCAATGTCGCGCAGGCGGCGCAGGTGATTTCCGGCTGGGGCTTCGCCATCACGCCGGACATGCTGACGCAGATCGCCAAGGATGTCGGCGAGCACACCGTGCTGTCGCGCACTGGCGGCGCCCCGACGCTTGCCGTCGGCATGGCGCACATCCTCTCGGGCCTGCTCGGCGGCCAGACCCTGATGGGCCTGTGGTACCACTTCGCCATCCTGTTCGAGGCGCTGTTCATCCTGACCACCGTCGACGCCGGCACCCGCGTGACCCGCTTCATGATCCAGGACATGGTCGGCACCGTCGCACCGGGCTTCCGCAACACCGAGTCATGGACCAACAACCTGATCGGCTCGGGGCTCGCGGCGCTGCTCTGGGGATACTTCCTCTACCAGGGCGTCATCGATCCGCTCGGCGGCATCAACACGCTGTGGCCGCTGTTCGGCATCTCCAACCAGATGCTGGCGGCGATCGCGCTCACCTTGTGCACCGTCGTGTTGTTCAAGATGAAGCGCGAGCGTTACGCATGGGTCACCATTCTGCCGACGCTGTGGCTGCTGGCCTGCACGCTCACCGCTGGCCTGCAGAAGATCTTCAGCGCGACCCCGAGCATCGGTTTCCTCGCCCATGCGCGGGTGTTCGGCGATGCGCTCGCCGCCGGAAAGGTGCTCGCGCCGGCGAAGACCATCGAGGAAATGCATCGCGTGGTGACCAACGACTACGTGAACGCGGGCATGGCCTTCTTGTTCGTCGCCGTCGTGATCGCGATTGCGGTCTTCGGCATCGTCAGCATTCGCCGGGCGCTCGGCACGCCGCGCTCCACCGCCGTCGAAATCGGCGAACCGGCCGGCAGCGCGAGGCCCGCCCATGCCTGATACGCTCAACCTGACAGGATGGGCCGTGCGCACGGCCCGTCTCATGGTCGGCATTCCCGACTACGACACCTATGTCGAGCATCGTAAGCGGACCCATCCCGACGAGCCGATCATGAGCTACGAGGAGTTTTTCCGCGATCGGCAGGAGGCGCGCTATGCCGTAGGCAGAGGGCGCTTCCGCGGGTGCTGCTGATAATCCGCGCTCGTTGTCGAGCGTGACAGGAAACGGCCGCGGGCGATCTTTGCCCCGCGGCCGAGCCTGCGCGGCCCTCACCCATCAAAAAAAACGTGACCAAGGCCGATTTGGCCATACAACCGGCCAAGATTGCCATCAGGGGTCAAACCCGCTACCGATTTGAGCGTTGCAACCGCCGTTTCTTACCCCTGCAGGTGACGGATGAACGTACAGCTGACCCGTCGCGACGTCGTTTATGGCGGCGTCTCGCTCGTACTCGCCACCTGTGTCGGTCTATCCGTCGCGCGCGCCGACGAGGTCGACGTCGCCGAACTGATGCAGCCGAGCAAGCTCGGCGACATCATCCTCGGCTCGGACAGCGCACCGGTGACCATCGTCGAATACGCGTCGATGACCTGCGGTCATTGTGCGGACTTCAGCGTTCACACGCTTCCGCAGATCAAGGAGCGCTACATCGACACCGGGAAGGTGCGCTACATCCTGCGCGAATTCCCGCTCGACCCGCTCGCCGCCGGCGCGTTCATGCTCGCCCGCTGCGCCGGCAAGGACAAGTATTACTCGCTGGTCGAAACGCTGTTCGCCCAGGCCAGCAAATGGGTGGTGCCGAACCCGATTCCCGCGTTGTTCGCGATCGCCAAGCAGGCGGGCTTCACCCAGCAGACCTTCGATGAGTGCCTGTCGAATCAGAAGCTGCTCGACGAGCTCGAAGAGGTGCGCAAGCGCGGGGCCGACAAGTTCAAAATCCAGGCGACGCCCACTTTCTTCGTCAATGGCGAGCGCCTCATGGGCGCCCAGCCGTTCTCCGAATTCGAGAAGGTGATCGAGAAACATCTTAAGTCATGACAATGACTTAAGGGCGATTGCCGCAGCGCGGTCGTAATCCGCGGCGGCCGCCGGCGGCGCAGCGTCGCCGTTACAAAACGCGGGACAAGCCGCCGCGCCTGTTGCGTTTGTCGCGCCGTCTCATTCATGCTCCGCTCGATGCGGCAACTTTTGATTCGATCCTGGCCGGGCCCGTCCCGGATAAGGCCTGCGCAGGCGCACGCATTGCGTAGCGGAAAAGGCATGCGCCATCCGCACGGAGACGATGCGCGATGAAGCTTTCGCGGCTGCGCCTGATCGGATTCAAGTCGTTCGTCGAGCCGACCGATTTCATCATCGCGCCGGGCCTGACCGGAGTCGTCGGTCCGAACGGCTGCGGGAAGTCCAACCTCGTCGAAGCGCTGCGCTGGGTCATGGGCGAGGCATCGCACAAGGCGATGCGCGCCGCCGACATGGACGACGTGATCTTCTCCGGCAACCAGAACCGGCCCGCGCGCAACACCGCCGAAGTCTCGATCCAGATCGACAATGCCGATCGCACCGCGCCGGCGCAATTCAACGGCGAGGAGACCCTCGACGTATCGCGCCGGATCACGCGCGACGAAGGTTCGACCTACCGCGTGAACGGCCGCGAGGTGCGCGCGCGCGACGTGCAAATTCTGTTCGCCGACGCATCGACCGGCGCGCGTTCGCCCGCCCTCGTCCATCAGGGCCGTATCGGCGAAATCGTTCAGGCCAAGCCCCAGCAGCGCCGCCGGGTGCTGGAAGAGGCGGCCGGCATCGCCGGCCTGCATGCGCGCCGCCACGAGGCGGAGCTGCGCCTGCGCGCCGCCGAGCAGAACCTGCTCCGGCTCGAAGACGTGATCGGCCAGCTCGCGCAGCAGATCGATTCGCTCAAGCGGCAGGCGCGCCAGGCCGTGCGTTACCGTGCGCTGTCCCAGCACGTGCGCAAAGCCGAGGCGACCCTGTTCCACGTCCGCTACCGGCGGGCGACGCAGGAACTGGCCGAAGCCGTGCACGCGGAAGAAGCGAGCATCCGCGAGCTCGCGACGCGGACCGCCGAGCAGGCGGAAACGGCGAAGCAACAAGCGATCGCTGCGGCGCAGCTGCCCGACCTGCGGGACGCGGAGGCAAGGGCCGCCGCCGCTCTGCAGCGGCTGGTCGCCGCGCGCGACGCCCTCGAACGCGAGGAGACCCGCGCGAAAGAGCGCATGGCCGAACTCGATCGCCGCATGGCGCAAACCGCCGCGGATCGCGACCGGGAAGCGCGGCTGCTGTCCGATGCAGAAGCAACCCTTGCACGGCTCGATGCCGAACGCGAGGCGCTGGGCCGCGAAGCCGGCGCCGCTTCCGAACGCCGGGCCGGCGCGGACGAGCGCGTCGCCGCGGCCGATGCGGCGCTCGATGTGACCGAACGCGAGCTTGCGGAACGCACGGCGGCGCTCGCCGAGCTGACGGCGCAGCGCAGCCAGCTCGAAGCGGCGGTCCGCAATCATCGGGATCGGCATCGGCGGACGGAAGCCGAGCTCGCCGGCGTCACCGCCGAGCTGACCGAACTGCTGGCCGCGGCGACGGCGACTGTCGATCTTGCCGGCCTCGCCAGCGCGACCGAAGCAGCGGCGGCGGCGCTCGCCGCGGCGGAAGCCGCCACTCTGCAGGCAGAGGCCGCGCACTCGGCTGCGCGCCAGAACCATGATCTGACGCGGCAGCCGCTCGCCGAGGCCGAACGCCGCGTGCATCGCCTGGAGACCGAGGCGAGGACGCTGGCCAAGGTCCTTCACGTCGACGCCAAGCAGCTCTGGCCGCCGGTCATCGACCTCGTCAGCGTCGAGAAGGGCTATGAGACCGCGCTCGGCGCCGCACTCGGCGACGATCTCAATGCGCCGATCGAACCGACCGCGCCGATGCGCTGGGGACTTGCCGCCGCCGGCGACGGCGGCGATCCGGCGCTGCCGGAAGGCGTCGCAGTATTGGCGCAGCATGTGGCTGCGGCCCCGCCCGAGTTGCAGCGGCGGCTGGCGCAGATCGGCGTCGTCGACCGCGCCGACGGCGAGGCTTTGGCGCAGCGCCTGAAGGCGGGACAGCGCCTCGTTTCGCGGGAGGGCGACCTCTGGCGCTGGGATGGGTTCGCAGTCGCCGCCCACGCCCCGACTCTCGCGGCGCGGCGGCTCGCCGAAGCCAATCGGCTGGCGGATCTCGAGGCGGAGCTTGGCGGCGCGCGCGCTGCGGCGCAGACGTGCCGCGACGCGGCGGCCGCCGCCGAAGCCG
>JAEULX010000169.1 GCA_016793685.1 Bradyrhizobiaceae bacterium | reverse complement strand
GCGCGCGTATCACGCGCCGCTGGCATGATTATCTTTGGTGCGGATTATCGGCCGGATGCGGTCTGCCGAATTTCCCACTCGTGCGAGGCGGGCCTGCCCGCCATGCCGATTTCGCCAGGAGGGCGCGCCGACGCCTTTCATTTTGATCACTAACGGCTTGATCCTGTGCGTGATTGCCGGCACAGATTTGTTTCGAAAAGGGTAGGGACTGATCGAGGATCGCCGAACGCGCGCAGCTTCTGTTTGCGGAGGACGCGCGTGCCCGGTTGCGAAATGGCGTCTTTATTTGGCGTCCCTGCCCGGGCAGCGTGTCAGGATGCGGAGGCTTGTCCTTGTGACCCGGATCGGGAGCGCGGCTTGCGTTCGCGACGGCGCGTGCGCGCGAACGGCGGCGCCGCCCCGGCTTTGCGTCGATGCGTCGGGTCGAACAAGACGTGACGCTGATGGCGGAACGTGGATGCGTCAAAATTGTTTGGAGTCCGACCACACTGAAAGAGGCTGACACCGAAGCATAAAAGCGGTTAAGGTTGAAAGAACCAATAATCAAACGAACGACCCAGGGTTTGCGATGACGTTCTTCTTCCCAACGGAAAGCCTCCGGGCTTTCCCTCCGCGACTCTATCCGGGCTACAAGAGCACGGTGAAGCGGTCGCCGACCAAGCCGCTCGTCATCATTCCGCATACGTTGAGCGAACTGACCGGGCCGGTCTACGGACAAGAGGCGGTGCAGCCCGGCGACGAGGATCTGACCCGGCAGCATGCGGGCGAGCCGATCGGCGAGCGGATCATCGTGCACGGACGCGTGCTTGACGAGGATGGACGCCCGGTCCCCAATACGCTGGTCGAAATCTGGCAGGCCAATGCGTGCGGCCGCTACATCCACATCGTCGATCAGCATCCGGCGCCGCTCGACCCGAATTTTACCGGTGCGGGCCGCGCCAAGACCGACGAGACCGGCTATTACAAGTTCGTCACGGTGAAGCCCGGTCCCTATCCCTGGGGCAATCACCATAACGCCTGGCGCCCGTCGCACATCCACTTCTCGCTGTTCGGCCATGCGTTCATATCGCGCCTGGTCACCCAGATGTATTTTCCCGGCGATCCGCTGTTTCCGTTTGACCCGATCTTCAATTCGGTCACCGATGCGCGGGCGCGCGAGCGCATGATTTCGAGCTTCGATCTCGATGCGACGATCCCGGAATGGGCGCTCGCCTTCCGTTTCGATATCGTGCTGCGCGGACGCAATCAGACGCCGATGGAGTCGTGAATGGCCGAGATCACGCCTTCGCAGACGGTGGGGCCGTATTTCGCATATGGGCTGACCCCGAGGGGGAAATACGCCTGGAAGGATACGTTCGGCGCCGATCTCGTGACCCCGGACGCCTCCGGCGAGCGCATCCGCATCGAAGGTCAGGTGTTGGACGGCGACGGCGTTCCAATCAATGATTGCATGATCGAGATATGGCAGGCCGACGCCCAGGGCCGTTACGCGAGCCCCGCCGACCCGCGGCGGCCGAATGCGACCTTCCAGGGCTTCGGCCGCGCCGGAACCGACGCCGAGGGACGCTATGCCTTCGACACGATCAAGCCGGGCGCGGTGCCGGGGCCCGACGGAAGAATGCAGGCGCCGCACGTCTTGCTCGCCGTGTTCGCGCGCGGCATGCTGAGGCAGAGCTATACGCGCATCTACTTCGCCGATGAGGCCGCCAATGCCGACGACGCGATCCTTGCGCTGGTGCCGCCCGAGCGGCGCGGGACGCTGGTCGCCGCCAGGACGGCGTCCCAGGCAAGCCCCGTCTACACCTTTGACATTCGCATGCAGGGCGACGCGGAAACGGTGTTTTTCGAGGTGTGAGCTTGCAATCCACCCAGGCCGAGAGGAGCGAACGCCGGACGGGACATGTAACCACGACGGGATACATGTCGCGCGCCGTTCAAACAATTAATTGGTATTTCGGTATTAAAATGCTAATCTCGGTTAATCAAACGAACCTGCAAAAATGCGGTTCGAATAAGCGTAGGGAGGAAGCCGGCGACCGAAACGGTTGCTCATGCAATCCGATTGAGGTCAGGAAGCCGCGGCGACGCGCAACGAGCCGCCGCGCGTAGACATAAACGTCCAAGGAGGAAACGCTAATGAATCGAAGGAATTGGTTAGCGCTCGCCGCCGCGCTGATTGGCGTGGGCGTCCTCGCCGCGGGGCCGGCTCAGGCCCAAGGCGTGGTGAAGGTCGGCGTGCTCGAGGCGATGACCGGGCAGCAGCAGTCGACCGGCAAACAGACGCTCGCCGCCATGCGGCTCTACATGCAGCAGCACGGGGACACCGTCGCCGGCAAGAAGATCGAGCTGGTCGTCAAAGACGATGCGGCGGTGCCCGAGAATACCAAGCGCCTCGCTCAGGAATTGATCGTTCGCGACAAGGTGAATTTCCTCGTCGGTTTCGCCATCACGCCGACCGCGCTCGCCGTCGCACCGCTTGCGACCGAAGCGAAAGTTCCGTTGATCGTCGCCAATGCGGGGACGTCGATCATCACCGAGCGTTCGCCGTATATCACCCGCACGAGCTTCACGCTCCCGCAGTCCTCGACGATCATTGCCGAATGGGCGCTGAAGAACGGCGTCAAGAAGGTGGTCAGCATCGTGTCGGACTATGCGCCGGGCGTCGATGCCGAGAAATCCTTCAACGAGACCTTCGCAAACGGCGGCGGCCAGGTCCTGGAGGCGCTGCGCGTGCCGCTTGCGGCGCCTGATTTCGCGCCGTTCCTGCAGCGCGCCCGCGACGCCAATCCGGACGCGGTCTTCATTTTCGTTCCGTCCGGCCAGGGCGCGACCTTCGTGAAGCAGTTCATCGAGCGCGGACTCGACAAGGCCGGCATCAAGCTGATCGGTCCCGGCGACGTGACCGACGACGACCAGCTCAACGGCATGGGCGATCAGGTGATCGGGACGGTGACGGCGCATCTCTATTCGGCCGACCACGACTCCAAGCTGAACAAGGA
The DNA here is from genome assembly GCA_016793685.1 of Bradyrhizobiaceae bacterium. Taxonomy (GTDB): domain Bacteria; phylum Pseudomonadota; class Alphaproteobacteria; order Rhizobiales; family Xanthobacteraceae; genus Rhodoplanes. The sequence continues at coordinate 8,438 of JAEULX010000169.1, read as the reverse complement.
ATTCGTCGCGGCGTTCAAGAAGGCCAACGACGGCATGCGCCCCAACTTCATGGCGGTCGGCGGCTATGACGCCATGGCCCTCATCTATGCGGCGCTGAAGAAGACCAATGGCGACACCGACGGCGACAAGCTGATGGCCGCCATCAAGGGAATGGCGTGGGAGAGCCCGCGCGGCCCGATCTCGATCGATCCCGAGACGCGCGACATCGTGCAGAACATCTACATCCGTAAAGTCGAAAAGAAGAATGGCGAGCTGTACAATGTCGAGTTTCAGACCTTCGACGCAGTGAAGGATCCCGGCAAGGCGAAAAAAGCGCCGGGCAACTAACGCCTCGTTTTTGCGGTCACGACCGGCGCTGGGCGGCATGCGGTTTCCTGTAAAAGCCGCATGCCAATACCCCGGCTCAGCCCGGATGATCCGTCGACCGCCCCCGCAGGCTGCGGGTCGTTTCCTCCCCCATCGGGGAGGTGGGGAGGGGGTCAATCATCACGCCGGGCGCGCCCGTGGAATTGCTGGCAGGTCCATCTTCGTAACGAAGGAGGAACCGCCGGCGCTCGGCGCTAGGGGCCGGGAATGCTCACAATCCTGTTCGATGGCATCGCCTATGGCATGCTTCTGTTCGTGCTCGCCTGCGGGCTCGCCGTCACCCTCGGCTTGATGAATTTCGTCAATCTGGCGCACGGCTCTTTCGCCATGGCGGGCGGCTACGTCGCGCTCGTCGTCGTCAACGACATGGGCTGGCCGTTCTCGCTTGGCCTCGTCGCCGCCTTCGTCTCCGCGGCGGCGCTGGGCGCGCTGCTTGAACGCACGCTCTATGTTCACGTCTACAACAAGAGCCATCTCGACCAGGTGCTGTTCACCATCGGCCTCGTTTTCATGTCGGTCGCCGCCGTCGACTACGTCATGGGATCGCAGCAGCAGTTCATTCGCATTCCGGCGGCGCTGCAGGGTCAGTTCGACGTTTTCGGGATCGGGATGAGCAAGTACCGCCTGCTCATCATCGCAATCTGCGGAGTGATCACGATCGCGCTGCAGCTTGCGCTGTTGAGCACCCGGTTCGGCAGCCAGTTGCGCGCCTCGGTCGACGACCAGCGCGTCGCCCGCGGGCTCGGCGTCAATGTCGGGGTCGTCTTCGCCGTGACGTTTGCGCTCGGCTCGGGCCTTGCCGGGCTGGGCGGCGCGCTCGGTGCGGAAATCCTCGGCCTCGATCCGATCTTTCCGCTCAAATACATGATCTACTTCCTGATCGTGGTGACCGTCGGCGGCAGTTCGAGCATCACCGCTCCGTTCTTCGCGTCCATTCTGCTCGGCATCGGCGACGTGGCCGGCAAATACTATGTGCCGAAGCTCGGCGCCTTCGTCATCTACACGATCATGATCATCGTGCTGATCATCCGGCCGCAAGGCTTGTTTGCGCACGGCCGCGCGCGCTGAAGGGGGGCAGACATCGTGTCGAGTGTCTCTCGCCCGCTTTCCGCCGAGATCGCCAGCCGGCTGATAACCCGCGCGCGCTGGTCGCCGCTGGAAATCGCGTTCTGGATCGCCGCTTTCGCGACGATCTATCTGTTCCCCGAGCACCATCTGATCCTGACCGAAATCGTGATCTGGGGGCTGTTCGCCCTCTCGATCGATCTCATCCTGGGATATGCGGGCATCATCTCGCTCGGCCAGGCGGCGTTCTTCGGGTTCGGCGCCTATGTGGCGGGGCTGCTGGCTAAGCACGGAATCATGACCGAGCCGGTCCTGGCGCTGATCGCGTCTGGCCTCGCCGCCGCGGTGCTCGGGTTTCTCACCAGTTTCCTGGTGCTGCGCGGGTCCGACCTGACCCGGCTGATGGTCACGCTCGGCGTCGCCCTGGTGCTGCGTGAGCTCGCGAACCGCTTCCCGCAGATCACGGGTGGCGCCGACGGACTGCAGGGCGTCACCATCGATCCGGTGCTCGGCCAGTTCCGCTTCGACCTCTACGGATACACCGCCTATGTCTACAGCCTGATCGTCCTGTTCGTGCTGTTCGTGATCGCCCGGCGCATCGTGCGTTCGCCGTTCGGTCTGTCCCTCGTTGCGATCAAAGGCAATCCGTTGCGGTCCGCGGCGGTGGGGATCGCCGTCAACTGGCGGCTCGTCGCGATCTACACGATCGCCGCCGCCTATGCCGGGATCGCCGGCGCGCTCCTGACCCAGACCACGGCATTCGCCTCGCTCGAGGGTTTCGCGTTCGATCGTTCCGCCGATGGGCTTCTGGTGCTGATCATCGGCGGCACCGGCTATCTTTACGGCGGTTTGATCGGCGCGCTGATCTTCCGGTTCGCGCACGATTATCTGGCGAGCATTACGCCGCAATACTGGCAGTTCTGGATCGGCCTCATCCTTGTGATCATCGTCCTGGTCGGGCGCGAGCGGATCGGAAGCTGGCTCGATCCGGTCCGCACGCTCGCCGACCGGATCGGCGCGTGGCGCGCCAGCCGGCGGCCGCGGGCGCTGGGCGCGACGCCGGAAGGGGGAGGCCAGCCGTGACCCTCGTGCTCGAAACCCGGGCGCTGGAAAAGCGCTTCGGCGGCATCGTCGCCGCCAACCAGGTGTCGCTCCGCCTCGAAAAAGGGGCGCGGCACGCCCTGATCGGCCCGAACGGCGCCGGCAAGACCACGGTCATCAATCTCTTGACCGGCGTCCTGCGTCCGTCGAGTGGCGAGATCCTGCTGGACGGCAAGGAGATCACCAATGTCGAGCCGCATGATCGGGTGCGGCTCGGCATGGCGCGCACCTTCCAGATCAATCAACTGTTCGCCGATCTCACGCCGATCGAAACGCTCGGCCTCGCGATTTCCGAGCGGCTCGGCACCGGCACCCACTGGTGGCGCACCGTGGGCAGCCGCGCCGGCGTGGTCGACGAGATTGCCGAGCTGCTCGAACGCTTCCGGCTCGTCGACGTCATGCAGGAGCGCACGGCGATCCTGCCGTATGGCAAGCAGCGCCTGCTCGAAATCGCGCTGGCGTTTGCCTGCCGGCCGCGCGTGCTTCTGCTCGACGAGCCGGCCGCCGGGGTTCCCGACGCCGAACGTCAGGAAATCCTTGCCACCATCGCCTCCCTGCCGACCGATGTCACGGTGCTGTTGATCGAGCATGACATGGACATCGTGTTTTCCTTCGCCGATCGCATTTCTGTTCTGGTGAACGGCGAAATGCTGGTCGAGGGCACGGTCGATGAGGTGTCCCACGATCCGCGCGTGCGCGCGGTCTACCTCGGAGAGGCTTTCGATGGCTGAACTCCTCACGATCGAACGCCTGAGGGCCGGCTACGGCGAAGCGATCGTCTTGTCGGACGTTTCGCTGTCGGTGCAGGAAGGGCATTCGCTCGCGTTGCTCGGCCGCAACGGCATGGGCAAGACGACGCTGGTCAATTCGATCGTCGGCGTCACCCGCTACCGTGGGGGCTCCATCCGCCTTGCCGGGCGCGACATCACCCGGCTGCGGCCCGATCAGCGGGCGCACGCCGGAATCGGCTGGGTGCCGCAGGAGCGCAATATTTTCAAATCGCTGACCTTGCACGAGAATCTCACCGCCATCGCGCGGCCCGGCCCGTGGACGCCGGAAAAGGTCTATGCGCTGTTTCCACGGCTGGGCGAGCGCAAGACCAACATGGGCAACCAGCTTTCGGGCGGCGAGCAGCAGATGCTGGCGCTCGGCCGCGCCCTCGTGCTCAATCCAAAGATCGTGCTGCTCGATGAACCGCTCGAAGGCCTCGCCCCGATCATTTGCGATGAGCTGCTTGCCGCGCTGAAACGCATCACCCGCGAGGAAGGCATCTCCGCTATTTTGGTCGAGCAGAACGCGCAGAAGGTGCTGGACGTCACCGACCGCGCCATTATTTTGGAACGCGGCGCCGTGGTCTATTCCGGCGACAGCGCCGCGCTCGGAAACGACCGTCAGGTGCTTGAAAAATATATCGGCGTAAGCGAAGGCGCGCCGCGGCGCCATGGGCAGTCGCGGCGATCGCATTAATGCGCCGCCGGCGCTTTCAAGGAGTTTACGATGTCACGCACGAGGCCGCCCTTTCGCGCCGACCAGGTCGGCAGTCTTCTGCGCTCGGCGGCGTTGAAGGACGCCCGCAGCCAGCGCGAGGCTGGCGCCATCACCGATGCCGAATTGGCGCGGATCGAGGACGAGGAGATCAAGAAGATCATCGCCAAGCAGGAGCAGGTCGGCTTGCAGTCGATCACCGACGGCGAGTTCCGGCGCTCCTGGTGGCACTTCGATTTCTTGAAGAAGCTCGATGGGGTCGAGGGCTATCGCGCCGCCGCGGGCATTCAGTTCCATGGCGTCCAGACCCGGGCGGAAGGCTTGCGGGTGACCAAGCGGGTGGGCTTCTCCGGCCACCCGATGATCGAGCATTTCAAGTTCCTCAAGGCCAACGTCACGCAGACGCCGAAAATGACGATTCCGTCGCCGTCGGTGCTGCACTTCCGCGGCGGACGCAAGGACATCAGCAAGGAGGTCTATCCCGATCTCGACGGCTTCTTCGCCGATCTCCGGCGCGCCTATCGCGACGTGGTCAAGGCCTTCTACGATGCCGGCTGCCGCTATCTGCAGTTCGACGACACGGTATGGGCGTATCTGTGCTCGAAGGACGAGTTGCAGAAGGCGCGCGAGCGCGGAGAGGACGTCGACAGGCTGCCGCAAATCTACGCCGACACCATCAACTATGCGATCGCCGGACGGCCCTCCGACATGGTGATCACCACCCATGTATGCCGCGGCAATTTCCGCTCCCAGTGGATTTCCGAGGGCGGCTATGAGCCGGTGGCGGAGCGGCTGCTGGGCGGCATCGACTACGACGGCTATTTCCTCGAATACGATACCGAGCGGGCCGGCGGCTTCGAGCCGTTGCGGTTCCTGCCGAAAGGCAAGAAGGTCGTCGTGCTCGGCCTCGTGACCTCGAAGAGCGGGACGCTGGAAAGCCGCGACGCGGTGAAGCGCCGAATCGACGAGGCGAGCAAATTCGCCCCGCTCGATCAGCTCGCGCTGAGCCCGCAATGCGGCTTCGCCTCCACCGAGGAGGGCAATCTGCTGGCCGAGGAGGAGCAGTGGGCGAAGCTCGCGATGATCGTCGAGCTTGCGCGCGAGGTATGGGGGTGAGCAGGCGATGAACCCGCGCCCTCTATGCCCATCGCTGCTGCCCGAGACCGTTTGATCTTCGCGCACGCCGTCGTATGACCAAGCGATGACGCTCCCGCTCGCCGGTCTCCTTGTCGTCTCGCTCGAACAGGCGGTGGCGGCGCCCCTGTGCAGCTGCCGGCTCGCCGACGCCGGCGCGCGGGTGATCAAGATCGAGCGGCCGGAAGGCGACTTCGCGCGCGGCTACGACGATCTCGCCCATGGCGCGAGCGCATATTTCGTCTGGCTCAATCGCGGCAAGGAATCGGTCGTGCTCGACCTTGCGTCGCCCCGGGACAAGGCGCTGCTCGACGCCATGCTCGCCCAGGCCGACATATTCGTGCAGAACCTCAAGCCGGGAGCGATCGACCGGCTCGGCTTTCCCATCGAGCGGCTGCGCCGGGCGCACCCGCGCCTGATCGTGTGTTCGATCTCCGGTTACGGCGAGCGCGGCCCGTATGCCCAGCGCAAGGCCTACGACCTTCTGATCCAGGCGGATTGCGGTCTGGTTTCCATCACCGGGGGATCGGACGAACCGGCGCGGGTCGGCGTGTCCGTCGTCGACATCGCGGCCGGGCTCGCCGCTTATGAGGCGATCCTCGAGGCGCTGATCGGGCGCTCGCGCACCGGAGAGGGCGCCGCGCTCTCTGTCTCGCTGTTCGATGCGATCGCCGAATGGATGACGGTGCCGCTCATCCAGCACGAAGGCGGGCGTACGCCGCAGCGGGTCGGGCTCGCGCATCCGAGCATTTCGCCCTATGGCGTATTCCGCAGCATGGACGGCGTCGACGTTCTGATCTCGATCCAGAGCGATCGCGAATGGCGCGTCCTCGCCGGACAGGTCCTCGGAGACGCAGCGCTTGCCGCCGACCCGCGGTTTGCCACCAATGTCGAGCGGGTCAGCCGGCGCACGGAAACCGACGTCCGCGTTCAGGCGGCGTTCGGCGCGCTTGCCGCCGAACCGTTGCTGGCCAAGCTGGCCGACGCGGAGATCGCGTTTTCGCGGGTGAGCGATCTTGCGCTGTTCGCGCAGCATCCGCATTTGCATCGTATAACGGTCGGATCGCCGGTAGGTCCGCAGTCCTATCCGGCCCCGCCGCATCTTCGGGCGGAGCCTTACGGGCCGGTGCCGGCGCTCGGCGAGCATACAGAGAAAGTGCGGCGCGAATTCACGCCGGCACAGGTGGGGTCGATCGAATGAGCACGACGCTTGTCGCCGATATCGGGGGTACCAATACGCGGCTGGCGATCGCGAGCCGCACCGGACGCCCGGAACACATCCACACGTTCCCGAATGATTCGGTGTCCGACCTGGTCGGGGCGATCGACGCCTATGTTGCCCATATGGGCCGCATCGATCGCAGGCCCGATGGGGCGGTCCTTGCCGTCGCGGGGCCGGTCCAAGGCCGGAACATCGTCCTCACCAACCGCGACTGGAAGATCGATCTCGACGCCATCCAGCAGCAGTTCAAGCTGCGTTATGTCCGCGCGCTCAACGACTTCGAGGCGCTGGCCTGGGCGCTGCCGTGGTTCGAGCCGGAAGATGTTCACCAGCTCGGGCCGGCGCTTCCCGTCCGCAACGGCACCAAGGCGGTGCTCGGGCCCGGCACGGGCCTCGGCGTTTCCGCTCTCATTCCCGACGGGCATTCATGGTTCGCGCTCGCCACGGAGGCCGGGCACATGTCGTTTGGCCCCGCGTCCGAGGACGAGTGGGAGGTGTTCGCGAGGATCGCCGAGGAAGTCCCGTTCGTTTCGGCCGAGACCATCTTGTCGGGGCCGGGCCTCGAGCGGCTGTACCGTGCGGCGAACCCGGGCCGCCCCGCTCGCACCGCCAAGGCGATCGGCACGGGCGCCCTGGCGGGGGACGCCGCGGCGGTCGCAACGGTCGAATTGTTCATGCGCCTGCTCGCCCGCTTCGCTGGCGACATCGCGCTCAGCTTCAAGGCCCTGGGCGGGGTCTATGTGGCGGGCGGCGTCACGGCCAAGCTCCATGCCTGCATCGACGCAGAGCTGTTTCGCAAGACGTTCGTCAGGCACCCGCCGCACACGCATTTGCTGGAGGGAATCCCCACTTTTCTCATCCGCTACGAAGAGCCGGGCCTTTATGGCTGCGCCGCTTATGCCGCGCACGCCGTCGGCGAGTATTAAGCTTATATCGCATCATGATTATGATGGATAAGGAATAGTCCGGGCTGCCATTCCGACCGGCCAGCCGAGGAAGCCCTGAGAGCCGCTTGGGAGACCGCAGGCCCGGCGGGCCGCGGGTAGGGGCGCATCCGCCGGCCGGGAGCAGCCCCGCCCATTCTCCGTCATCGCCCGGACCCGCGATGGTGCGCGTCTTTTCGCGAGCCGCCGTGCCTCTATTTGATGAGGCGGCGGGGGACGCAGAGCGCCCCAAGGTGTGGTAGATTCCGGACGCTTCCCTGCCTAAATAACGGACGGGCGGCCGCCTCCCGCGTCGCTGCGGGAAACCCGCCGTCCGCACGGAAACACCTGCATTATGGATCGTCATGGCTGAGCATTACGATTTGATTGTCATCGGCTCCGGGCCCGGCGGCTATGTGTGCGCCATTCGCGCCGCGCAGCTGGGCCTGAAAACTGCGATTATCGAGAAGAACGCGACGTTCGGCGGCACCTGCCTCAATGTCGGGTGCATTCCCTCCAAGGCGCTGTTACACGCCTCCGAGCTTTACGAGGAGGCGGCGCACGCCTTCGCCGGCATGGGCATCAAGATCGGGCCGCCCGAGCTCGATCTCGCCGGCATGATGAAGTTCAAGGACGAGGGCGTCGACGGCAACGTCAAGGGCGTCGCCTTCCTGCTCAAGAAGAACAAGGTCGACACGTTCCACGGCACAGCCCGCATCGTCGCCGCGGGCAAGGTCGAGGTGAAGGCTGCGGACGGCGCGACGCAGACGGTCGAGACCAGGAACATCGTCATCGCCACCGGCTCGGACGTGGCGCAGCTCAAGGGCGTGACCATCGACGAGGAGCGCATCGTGTCCTCGACCGGCGCGCTCGCCCTGCCGCGCGTGCCGGAGCGGCTGCTGGTCGTCGGCGCGGGCGTGATCGGGCTCGAACTCGGCTCGGTGTGGCGGCGGCTCGGGGCCGAGGTGATCGTGGTCGAGTTCCTCGACCGCGTCGTGCCGGGGCTCGACCTGGAGGTCGGCAAACGGTTCCAGCGCATCCTGCAGCGGCAGGGCATCACCTTCAAGCTCGCCGCCAAGGTGACCGGCATCGATGCGAGCGGGCCGCGGCTGAAGGCGAGCGTCGAGCCGGTCGCGGGCGG
>JAEULX010000166.1 GCA_016793685.1 Bradyrhizobiaceae bacterium | reverse complement strand
GACGATCTCCCGGATCACTTCGAGCGCCATGAGCGAGCCGATCACGCCGGTGAACGCGCCGAGAATACCGGCTTCCGCGCAGGCGGGAACCGTCCCTTCGGGCGGCGGTTCGGGAAACAGGCAACGATAGGTCGGATTCGGCGAGCCATCGGCGCCGCGCTCGTGCGCGCGGATCGTCGTCAGGGTGCCGTCGAACACGCCGACCGCTGCGGTCACGAGCGGCTTCTTGGCAAAAAAACAAGCGTCGGACACGAGATAGCGCGTGGCGAAATTGTCCGAGCCGTCGGCGACAAGGTCGTATTGCGCGATCAGCGCCAGCGCGTTCTCCGCCGACAGCCTCACCCCGTGGCGCTCGACCGCGACATGCGGATTGAGCCGCCCGATCGCGGCCTCCGCGCTCTCGACCTTGGGGCGGCCGAGATCGGGGGTCGCGTGGATCACCTGACGCTGCAGGTTCGACAGCGACACCACATCGTCGTCGACGACACCCACCGTGCCGACGCCGGCGGCGGCGAGGTACAGCAGCGCCGGTGCGCCCAGCCCCCCTGCTCCCACCACCAGGACGCGGGCGCGTTTGAGCGCGGCCTGGCCGGGGCCGCCCACATCGTGGAGCACGATGTGGCGGGCATAGCGCTCGAGTTCGTCGTCGCTCAGCATGGTCATCTGGCCCAAGGGGCGGGTGTTCGGGTAGAGTCCGCCGAACCTGCTTAGCACGCACGGAGACCGAAATGAGACGTGGCAGCGTCGCGTTGGTCATCCTTTTCCTCGGCTGCCTTGCGCTGACCGCCGACGCGTACGCGCAGCTCTTCGCGCCCGCGCCGACGCAGCCCCCGGCTGTCCACCGCTCGGCCCGTCCGGCCAAGCCTCCGCCGAGCAAGCCGCCCCCCGCCTACGCCGTGATCCCGGAAGCCGAACGCATCGCCATCCAGCTCGATCTCATTTGGACGGGCGACTACAACGGCATGGCGAACGGCGACTTCGGCGAGGCCTCGGTCGCCGCCGTCAAATCCTTTCAACGCAATATCGCCGGCAAGGAGACCGGCATCCTCAATCCGGACGAGCGCCTGCGCCTCGAGGAGGCGGCCAAGACCGTCCAGAAGCAGGTCGGCTGGCAGATGATCGACGACCGGACCACCGGCGCCCAGCTCGGCCTGCCGGCCAAGCTCGTGCCGCAACAGCGCCCGGCCGACGGCGGCGCCCACTGGCAGTCCCGCCACGGCGACGTCCAGGTCGACACGTTCCGTTTGGCAGGCCCGTCCGTCACCCTGGCGCAGGCCTACGAACAGCAGAAGAAGGAACCGCGGCAGCGCAAGGTCGAATACAACGTGCTGCGCGGCGATTTCTTCGTCGTGTCCGGCATGCAGGGCCTGAAGAAATTCTATGTGCGCGCGCACGCGAAGGATCATGAAGTCCGCGGCGTGACCGTGCTCTACGACAAGGCCGTGGAAGGCGTCATGGACCCGGTCGTCATCGCGATGTCGAATACGTTCACGCCGTTTCCGACCAGCCTCGTCGGCGGCGGCGAGGTGAAGCGCAAGGTCGAATACGCGAGCGGCGCCGTGGTCGGCGCAGGCGGTGCCGTCGTGACCGACGCGAACGCGGTCGCGGAATGCGACGTCATTCTCGTGCCCGGTATCGGCCGCGCCGAGAAGACCGCCGAACAGAACGGCCTCGCCCTCCTTCATGTGCATGGCGCGCGCGGCGCAGCGCCGCTCGCGCTCGCAAGCGAGGCCGCCCCGCGGGGCGAAATTATCGTGGTCGGCGTAGCCGACCCGCAGGCGCAGGACGGGCGCGGCGCTGCATCGGCCATCAAAGCCGCCCTCAGCGCCGACGGCGTCTCGATCGCGCCAGCGCCGGGCCCGGGCTTTGCCGGCGCCGCCGCGCTCGACGCGAATGGGCGGCTGCTCGGCATCGTCGCGTCGCGTCCGCAGAGAGTGGCGGGCCCGAACGCCGCGGGCGGGGCGGTCCTCATCCCGGCGGCGGCGGTCAAGGCGCTGCTTGCCGGCCAAGGGAGCGCACCCGCGTCCGGCCGCACCGGCCTCGAAGCGGCAAAATCGGCCGTCGTGCGCGTGATCTGCGTGCGGGAGTGAGCGAGGTTGCGCCCCTCGCGGGAGAGGGAGCGCGACCGGCCGGGAGAGGCGACACGTCGCAGGCGGTGTAAGCCGCCCGAAGTCGTGCTACAGGCTGGCGCGAACCAAGATTCTCCCGGCAGACCGATGACGCAGGCGACCACTACCGCAGAAAACGGCCGCGCGGATGCGCTGCTCGCATCCTATGAGCGGGCGGGCTACGCGCGCGTCTGTCCGAAAATCCTGCAGCCGGCCGAGCCGTTTCTCGCGCTTTCGGGCGAGGACATCCGCCGCCGCATGTATCTCGTCAGCGACGCCGCGGGCCGCGAATTCTGCCTGCGCCCCGACCTCACGATACCCGTGGCGCTCGACTACCTTGCCTCGGACGCAGCGGGGCGGCCGGCAAGCTTCTGCTATATCGGCCCCGTCTTCCGCCAGCGCGCCGAAGCGTGCGGCGAGTTCGTGCAGGCCGGCGTCGAATCGTTCGGCCGAGACGACAAGGCGGCAGCCGATGCCGAGACGTTGGCGCTCGCCCTCGAAGCAACGGCCCACTACGGCCTGCCTGCACCCGAGATCAGAATGGGCGACGTCGCCCTGTTTGCGTCGCTGATCGAAGCGCTCGGCCTCCCCCCGCTGTGGAAGCGGCGTCTGGTCAAGGACTTCAACCGCAAGGCCTTGCTTGCCGAGGATCTCGATCGCCTCGCGCTTGCCGGCGCCAAGGAGCGCGCGGAACACCAGGGCGTGCTCGCCGCCTTCGCCAACTCCGATCCCAAAGGCGCGCGGGCCCTCGTCGCCGACCTTCTGTCGATCGCCGGCATCAGCACGGTCGGCGGGCGTTCCGTGGGAGAGATCGCCGACCGTTTCCTCGAACAGGCCGAAATCGGCGCGAGCGCCCTGCCCAACGAGACGCGCGTCGTGATCGAGCGCTTCTTCGCGGTCGCGGGCGAGCCGGACGCAGCCGCAGCCGAGTTGTGGAAGCTCGCGGAGGCGGCGAATCTCGAGCTTGGTCCCGCGATTGAGCTGTTCGAAAGCCGCACCGGCCTGTTGGCCGCGCGCGGCATCGACACCCGCCAGATCAGGTTTGCGACGGCCTTCGGCCGCGGCCTCGACTACTACACCGGCTTCGTGTTCGAGCTGCATGATCCGCAAGGCCGCGCCGACGGCCAGCTCGTCGCCGGCGGACGCTATGACGGGCTGTTCACACGACTGGGTTGCGCCGAACCGATCCCCGCGGTCGGGCTCTCGGCGTGGATCGAGCGCCTCGTCGCGATCGGAGGCGGGCGATGAGCGTCTTCGTCATCGCGGTGCCGGCCAAGGGCCGGCTGATGGAGAATGCGGAGAGGCATTTCGCGCGCGCCGGCCTCGCGCTGATCAAGCCGCGCGGAGCGCGCGAGTATCGCGGGGCGATCGCTGGCCTGCCCGGCATCGAAGTCGCCTTTCTGTCGGCGCAGGAGATCGCCCAGCAACTCGCCGCGGGCGCGGTCCATTTCGGCATCACCGGCGAGGACCTGGTGCGGGAGACGATCGCGCAGGCGGACGACCGCGTGGTGCTGGTCGAGCCGCTCGGCTTCGGCTTCGCCAATGTCGTCGTCGCCGTGCCGCAGGCTTGGATCGACGTGCGCAGCATGGCCGATCTCGACGACGTCGCCACCGCGTTCCGGCTCAAGCGCGACCGCCGCATGCGGGTCGCCACCAAATACGTCAACCTGACGCGCGCCTTCTTCGCCGAGCACGGAATCGTCGACTACCACATCGTCGAAAGCGCGGGCGCGACCGAAGGCGCGCCGGCCGCCGGCACCGCCGAACTGATCGTCGACATCACCACGACCGGAACGACGCTCGCCGCCAACGGCCTGAAAGTGGTGGAGGACGGCGTGATCCTTCGCTCGCAGGCCAATCTCGTCGCCGCGCGCGCGGCGGCCTGGGGCTTGGGCGAGCGCGAGACCGCCCGGCTCGTGCTCGACCGCATCGCCGCCTACACCCGCGCCGCCGCCTTTCGCGAGCTGCGCACGCGCTTTCCCGGCTGCAACGATGCGCTGCTCGCCGCCGCCAGGGAAAAATTCGGCGTCGAAACTCCGTTCGGCGGCCCGACCTCCTCGGGGATGCTGACGCTGCATTGTCCGCCGGGCGAGGTGCATGCGCTCGCGACCTTCCTGCGCGAGCATGGCGCGTCCACCGTCGTCGTCGGCGAACTCGACTACGTGTTCGCGCGCGACAACCCGCTCTACGCCAAGCTGGAGAATGCGCTCGCCCCGCTTGCGGGGAACGGATGACCGCGTCAGGCCGCGGCGTCCGGCCGCTTCGAGCGGAACACAACGAAGTGCGACATCGAGAAATTCACCACGAAGCTCACCAGGATGGCGCACCCTTTCGCGGCCCAGATCGGCATGAACTGGGCCGCGAAGACGAGCGTCGCGGTATTGGCGATGACGCCGAGCACGCCGGACGCGGCGAACGCGACATAGGCGCTGACCTTGAGCTTGCGTCCCGACTCGGCGGCGAACGTGATGGTCGAGTTCATCACATAGGAGAACGTCATCGCCACCAGCCACGCGGTGACATTGGCGGCGATGAGCGCGAGATCCTCCGCCGCGCCGCAGCGGCAGAAGCCCGCGGCCGCCGCAAAGAACCGGTTCAAAGGCGCGGGGCTGGTGAGATAGGCGTAGGCGAGAAAGAACACGCTCGCATCGACCACCGTGTTGAACAGCCCGATCAGCGCAAAGGTCGCGGCCTTGCGCATGACGCCCGCCCGCTTCTGCGGCGAGGGGGCCGCGCGTGACGACAGATTCGCGGATGATGATCGCTCGGTCATTGCGCCCCGCTTACCACGTTCGGACGGCGCAACCGAGGCCAAAGACGCCGCGACGCGGACGCTCGTTGCGGCTGCCGTCCGGGGGTTGCACTCGCCAGCGCAGAACGGCAAGAATCGCCCCATGACCTCCGTCGCGTCACCCGCCGGACAGCCATCCGGCGCGTTTGCACCCGCGTCGCAAGCCGCCGCCGACGGCTTGTCGATCGTGGTGCCGGTTTTCAATGAGGCCGCTGGCCTGCCCCAGCTCCATCGTTCGCTCACAGAGGTGGCGCGCACGTTGCGGCGGCGATGGAATCTTGCCTGCGAGATCGTCTATGTCGACGACGGCAGCCGGGACCAATCGCTCGCCGCCGCCAATGCGCTTTCCGCCGACGAACTCGACGTACAGGTCGTCGCGCTGTCGCGTAATTTCGGCAAGGAAGCCGCGCTGCTCGCGGGCCTCGATTTTGCGCGGCGCGGCGCCGTACTGTTCATGGACGCAGACGGCCAGCATCCGCCCGCCATGATCGAGACCTTGGTCGGTCACTGGCTCGACGGCGGCTGCGACGTCGTGTTCACCGCGAAGGCGCATCGGGCGAACGAAAGCGCGCTCCGGCGGCTCGGGGTGAAGGCCTTCTATGCGCTGATCAACTGGGGAGCGCGCCAGAAGATTCCCGAGGATGCCGGCGATTTCCGGCTGCTCTCTCCGCGCGCCGCCGCGGCGCTGCGCCGGCTTCCCGAGCGCAACCGCTTCTTCAAGGGGCTTGCGAGCTGGATCGGTTTTCGCCAGTTGCGCGTCGACTACGAGCCGGCCGCGCGCGAGCACGGGCGAACCACCTGGAACGCCGCGACGCTGATCGGCCTGTCGATCGAAGGCATTACGTCGTTTTCGGTCGCCCCCTTGCGGATCGCGAGCCTGCTCGGCCTCGTCCTCGCTGCGAGCGCGCTGTTCTTCGGCGCGCAAATGGTGGTGGAGGCGATTTTCTACGGCGTCTCGGTCCCGGGCTACCCGTCGGTGGTGGTCGGACTGATGGTGCTCGGCGGCGTGCAGCTCGTCATGATCGGGGTGATGGGCGAATACATCGCCAAGATCCTGTCGGAAACCAAAGGGCGGCCCGTCTACCTGGTCGCCGACCACAGCGTGAAACAGGCGAACCCGGCCGCTGCCGCCGTGCCGGAGTCGACGCCCTCCGCCGCGGAGTGATGTCGTGAGCGGGGACGCGCAGCGGCTTTCCTCCGTACCGCCCGACGAGGCAGCGAACGTCGCGGCTGCGCCTCGCCCGCCCGTGCGCCGCATCTGGCTTTGCGCCGACGATTACGGCATTGCGCCCGGCGTGAGCGCCGCGATCTGCGAACTGATCGCGCGGGGGCGGCTCAATGCGACGAGCGCGATGGTCACAGCGCCGAGCTTCGGGCCGCAGGCGGCGTCGGAGCTCGCTTATCGCGCCGCCGGCAAGACCGGCGTCGCCATCGGGCTGCACCTCACCATGACGGCGCCGTTTCGTCCGCTCACCGCGTTCGCGCCGCTGACCAAGGATGGAACATTTCTTCCCATCTCGGACATGCTCGTTCGCGCCTTCTGGCC
>JAEULX010000160.1 GCA_016793685.1 Bradyrhizobiaceae bacterium | reverse complement strand
TGCTGGGGCTCAGAGCAACCGCGCCGGAAAGCCTGCGCCAACGTCTCAATGCCGCAATCGAAGGCGACGGGTCGGGGCACGCTTCTGCGGAGGTCGCACCGACCGCTGATTGGCGCGGATGGTCGCGCGCCGCGGTGGCGCGCGCGATCGCGGCGACGGCCGTCATCGCGGCGTGCCTGGGAGGGCTATTCGCCTACGCCTTGCTGCCCGGCGAGACACGGCAGACGGCTCTCTACCGCGACGTCGCGACGGCCCACATGCGCGCCCTCGCAACCGACACGAATGTTCAGGTAGCGGCGGCAGATTCGCACGTCGTGAAGCCCTGGTTCGCCGGCCGGGTCGATTTCGCTCCGAGCGTGCGCGATCTCAGCCAGGACGGCTTTACGCTTGTCGGCGCGCGCATTGACATCGTCGATGGCCGGCGGGTGGGGGTCGCCGTCTATAAGCGGCGGCTCCATGTGATCAGCGTGTTCATGTGGCCCGCCGATCACGCCTCGCCGGGCGCGGCGGACCGACAGGCCATTGTCGTCAGGGGCTACAACCTCCTGAACTGGTCGAAGGACGGCGTCGTCTATTGGGCCGCATCCGATCTCAACGCCGCGGAACTGGCCCAGTTGCCGCCGCTGTTGTGAGCAGCGCATCGGCGGCAGGCGCGGCTGAGAATGCTCAGGGAGCGCCGGTTCGCCCGTCCTCAATGGCCGCCGGCGCCGCCCGCGATCGCGGCCGGCTTCTTCATGAACATCGCGCCGACGCCGAGGACGACGAAAAGCAGCGTCAGCAGAAAGAACACATCCGCGAAGGCCATGACGAGGCCCTGCTGGTGCGTGAGCAGGGTGAGCTGCTTGAGCGCCATCGCGTGCGCGTCGCTGCCGTAGCTATGAAAGCGCGTGGTGAGATTGTTGAGTGCTTCCAGCGCCGCCGGATGCGACCAGGTCACCGCCTCGTGCAGGCGCGCGAGGTGAAGATCGGTGCGATCGTTGAGGATCGTGGTAAGGCCGGCGAGCCCGACCGCGCCGCCGAGGTTGCGGGTCAGATTATACAGGCCGGAAGCGTTCTTCATCCGCTCGGGCGACAGCGTTCCGAGTGCGATATTGTTGATGGGGATGAACGACATCATCAGCCCGACGCCGCGGAAGATTTGCGGCCAGAAGATTTCCCAGAAATCCCAGTCCGTGGTCAGATAAGTCATCCACCACGTCCCGACGGCGAAGCAGAGGAACCCGAACAGCAGCATGAAGCGCGGGTCGATGCGGGTCATGAGCCGCCCGGCAAGCGGGGCAGTCGCGAACATGGCGAGGCCGGAAACGAACATCGTCTCGCCGATCATCAGCGCGTTATAGCCGCGGATCTGCGCGAGATAGATGGGAAAGAGATAGGTCAGGCCGTAGAGGCCGATGCCGAGCACGAACGAGAACAGAGACCCCAGCGCGAAGTTGCGGTTTGCGAACGCCCTGAGATCGACGATCGGGTCGCGCGCCAGCAGAACGCGCGCGAAGAACGCGACCGCCGACAGCGCGGATATCCACGCGGCGATCAAGACGGTTTCGTCGCCGAACCAGTCGTTCCGCGGCCCTTCTTCCAGCACATATTCGAGCGCGCCGAGAAAACCGGCCATGAAGATCAGCCCCGACCAGTCGAAGCGCTCGAACAGCGTGAAGTCCGGCCGGTCGAAATCGATCAGCGCCAGGGTGAGGAGCGTGACCACGATCCCGGGCCCGATATTGATGAAGAACAGCCAGTGCCACGACAGCGCGTCGGTCAAATAGCCGCCGACCGTCGGGCCGATGGTCGGCGCGAGCGTCGCCACGAGCCCGATCAGCGGGGTGATCAGGCCCATGCGCGAGCGCGGAAAGATCGTGTATGCGGTGGCAAAGACGGTGGGGATCATCGCGCCGCCGATGAAGCCCTGGACCAGCCGCCAGACGATCATTTCATTGATCGAGGTCGACAGCCCGCACATCAGGCTCGCGGCAGCGAAACCGGCAGCCGACGCGGCGAAGAGAATTCGCGTCCCCAGCGCCCGCGACAGAAATCCCGACAGCGGGATCATCACCACTTCGGCGATGAGATAAGCGGTCTGCACCCAGGATATCTCGTTGCTGCTCGCCGCCAAGCCGGCCTGAATCTCGGTCAGCGACGCGGAGACGATCTGGATGTCGAGGATCGCCATGAACATGCCGAAGACCATGGCGATGAAGGTGACGAGGCGGCGCGGCGCGATATGATCGGCGGCGGCCGCCGGCGCGTTGCTGCCGGCGGCCGCGGTCGAGCCGTTCCATTCGGCGGTCGCAGCCATGCGATGAAAGCCTCGTTCGCTGTGCTGGTCGGCGGCGTTGCTCGCGGCCTTAACGCGCCTGTCCGAGCGTCATGCCGGTGCGCGCCGCGACCGCATCGTTTCCGGCGGCATCGTTCTTTTCGGCGGCGGGTTTGGTATCCACGCTGACCACCACCGACATGCCCGGGCGCAGGAGCCCTTGCGCCGCCACCGCTGCCGGCACCTCGATCCGAACCGGCAGGCGCTGGACGATCTTGGTGAAGTTGCCGGTCGCGTTGTCGGGCGGCAGCAAGGAGAAGACCGAGCCGGAGGCCGGGGCGACGCTCACGACCTTTCCCCTCAGCTTGTGATCGGAATAGGCGTCGACCGCGATGGCGACCGGCTGTCCGGGCCGCAGATCGGCGAGCTGGGTCTCCTTGAAATTCGCATCGATGTAGACCGCGTCGAGCGGCACGAGGCTCGCAAGCCGCTGTCCGGGCTGCACCAGGTCGCCGACCTGCATGGCGCGATTGCCGATCACGCCGTCGAACGGCGCTCGGATCGTGGTGAACGACAAGTCGCGCTCCGCCTTCGCCTGCGCCGTCTGCAGTTGCTTGAGCGTGCGCGTTGCTTCGACCTGCTGGGCCTTCAGCACGTCGACATTGGCCTCGGCGGCGTCGAGCGACGCTTGCGCGGCTTGTACGCCGGCGGCGCCCTGGTCGCGGTTGGCCTCGGCCTGTTCCAACGTCTGGCGGCTCGCGAAGTCCCGCGCGGCGAGTTCGTGCTGGCGCTTGAGCTCGAGCTCAGCGCGTCTCGCGCCCGCCTGCGCCGACGCAAGCTGCGCCTTGGCCTCGTCGACCGCGGCCTGCTGGGCGATGATCTGTTGGCCGATCCGGCCAACGGTCGCCTGCTGGATGGCGACATTGTCACGCGCCGCCTCGACGGCGAGCTGATAGTCGCCGTCGTCGATGCGGGCGATCACATCGCCTTCGCGAACGCGGGCGTTGTCGTCGATGGCGACCTCCGACACGTAGCCGGTGACTTTGGCCGCGAGGGTCGCGTTCTTGGCGCCGACATAGGCGTCGTCCGTCGAAACGATAAAGCGGCCGGTCGTCCACCAGTAGGCGCCGTACCAGGCGCCGCCGCCCAACGCGAGCAGTGCGCCGAGCATGAGCGCGATCTTCTTGGCCGCGCGCCGCCGCGGCTTCGGATCGCCGGCGGCCGCAAGTTGCGCCGGGGTTGTGGACGGAGGCGCGGGGGCGGCAGTGCGATTCGCCGGCACCGGAAGATCCGGCGATTCGATGGGCCGGGAATCCTTGGCGGCCGGTTCGTTGGCCCACTTCGCCAGCCAGAGCGTCGCGTCGCTGCCGGACTCGCCGCCCGAAGATTCAGGCGGCCAGTCTTGCCAATCATCGTTCGCATTCGTCGGCGCGGCGTCGGTCTGGCTGCGATCTCGGTATGTCATTGGTTTGCTCGTCCACGAATGAAAGGCGATCTGCGTATGCACCGGCGGAACGCGGGGACGGCCGGGAAACATTTTCCGGCCGTCCCGCTCGTCCGCACCGCCGGCTTACTTGCGCCGGGCGGCATCCGCGGGGGGCGGGCAGGGCCGCGCATCGCCGCGTCGCGCCGCCGATGATTTCAGCGCCCTGGCCATGCCCCAGCTGCTGCTCGCGCCTCCCGACAACATGGCGGCGGTGATCACATCGAACTTCGCGCGGTGAGCGGCGGCCTGGTTCGCGCCGCGGGGATCGCTGCGGGAATAAAGCGTTCTGTGCATTTTCTTGCTCCGAATTCTTGGGGGGTACGGGGTCTTCTTGGGTGTATGGGGGTCACGCGGCGCTCGCCGCGACGGCGGTGCTGTCGGCTGCGCGAACGGAGCGGCTGGACAGCGATCGAGCGATACGCTCGGCCAACGGGGCGACTACCCGCGCGCCGAAGGTTGAATCCGTCATCACATCGAGCCACTGGACGGGTCCGATCGAGCGGATCTGCTGGACCAGGAGGTTGAGGCCGTCCTGCTGGCTGCCGCCGACTGCGAAGGCGGCGAGGCTCAGAGCAATTCCCAACCCGCGGGCTGCTGCATGCTTCGCTATTATATTCCTCATGGCGGTCACCTCGATTTGGGCTGGTCAGTTCAGTCCGGGCTCGAAAACAAGTGACTCGCTGCGGCCCTTGTGGTACTGACCAGTAACACTATCTGGGGGCTTAGTTACTGACCGGTAACACCTATGTCAAGGGGGAAAGAGATGAGTGCCGTGGGAAAAGTTGTAAGTATCGGAAAGTGTGATGGAAATTCACCGCGTGAGCGAATTGTTGCGGCCGCTTCCGAGCTCTTCTATCGGCACGGTATCCGCGCGGTC
>JAEULX010000146.1 GCA_016793685.1 Bradyrhizobiaceae bacterium | reverse complement strand
CAACTTCCTCAACCTCAAGAACCGCGCCGAGCAGCGGGTCTACGAGTTGCTGAAGGACAAGTTCAACCTGTTCGAGGGCGTGTTCGGCGCCAGCGACGAGGTGCTCGGCGTCATCGAGCGCGGCGTCGATATCGAGCGCCGCATTCTCGAAATTGTGCAGAGCGCTCGTACCGAAACCGAGATCAATACGGCGTTCGATCAGCTTCAGGAAGACCTGCAAGCCCAGATCAGCGAGCAGGTGCTCGACGCCCGCAAGCGCTTGTTGGAAAGCGTCGACGAAGCCGTCATCCACAAGCTCAAGGGTCGCGACGGCGAGATCCGCAAGAACCTGAACGAGTTCGACCGCCAGCTTCTCATCGTCGCCGAGGCGGAGCTGCCGGGCGCCCGCTTTCACGCGAATGACGAACGCCGCTTCGATTACGACGGCACGACCTACACGACGGAATGGCCGATCGCCGACGACCGCGGCTGGAAGTTTTTTCGCCTGATCGAGGGCACATTGGCGACCGAGCTGGTGGCCCGCGCCAAGAAGCGGTCCTTCGCAACTCCCGCGCATCTGGTGTTCGACCTGAGCGCCTATCCCGGCGGCCGGCTCGCCGACGTGGAGCAGCTTTGCGGCCGATCCGGTTGGCTGCGGGTTGCGAAACTCCGCATCGAAACCCCGGCGATCACCCGCGAGCACTTGGTGCTCTCACCTCAGCCCGATGACGGCGCCGCCGTGCACGAAGAAACGATCACCCGCCTCTTCCGAGTGCCGGCACGGCTGAACGGAGCTCCGGCAAATCCCGCGCCCGAGGCGGCGCTGCTTGCGCTGGAAGACGCCAAGCGACAGGCGCTTCTGAATCTCGCCGATCAGCAGAACAGCGAGTGGCTCGACACCGAGAACGACAAGCTTGACGCCTATGCCGATGATCTTGAAACGGCCTTCGCAGCCGAGGTGAAAGCACTGGAAGCCGAGATCAAGGAGGCGAAGAAGGCGCTACGCGGCGCCAATCTCGCCATGCAGGAGAAACTTGCCGAAAAGCGCCGGATCGGCACCCTGGAGGCCAAGCGCGACAAGATGAAGGCGGAGTTCTTCGACCGGCGCGCCCAGATCAGGGCGGACGTCGAAGCAATGCTCGATCGCATTCAGGAGAACCTGAAGTTGGCACCAACGCTGACGCCCCTGTTCACCATTCGCTGGGAGGTCGCATGAAAAGGAACGCCGTGAGGTACGACTGGAAAACGCGCGAAGGGCTGGTCGAGTTAAGGCCCTCTGATAGCGGCCGCTACGAGGTGTTTTTCCGCGGCGAAAACCTGGGATCCTATCACTCACCGGAGGCGGCCGCCGATGACGTTGCTGGTGGGCATACGTTCATGCCGTCCGATGGCACCGACCTGGGAATGCTCGGCATCTCCCATGATCTGAGCGAGTGGGAGCGCATTCCGTCACCTGGAAACCTTCGGGCATGAGCCGGAAGCAGCGCCTGGAACTGACCTGGATCGGCAAGGACGAGCGGCCACGGCTGGAGCCGCGCATCCTGATCGAGGACCCAGAGAAGTCTTACCATGCCGAGGAACGGGTCAGCGAAGCCGATATCTTCGACAGCCGTCTGATCTTCGGCGATAACCTGCTGGCGCTGAAGGCGCTGGAGCAGGACTTTGCCGGCAAAGTGAAATGTATCTTCATTGACCCGCCCTACAATACCGGCTCCGCATTCGAGCATTACGACGACGGCCTTGAGCATTCCTTGTGGCTCACTATGATGCGCGACCGCCTGGAATCGCTGGCTCGCTTACTTTCAGAGGAAGGGTCCATATGGATTACAATTGATGATAACGAGGTGCATTATCTCAAAGTAATATGCGACGAGATATTTGGAAGAGGCAACTTTGTGTCCAATGCTATCTGGCAGAAAAAATATACAGTAGCGAATGACACCAAGTGGTTGTCAGAGAGCCACGATCATGTGCTCATCTACGCTAAAGCCAAAGAACGTTGGCGGCCGTATCGCCTCAGCCGCAGTCAAGAAATGGATGATCGTTATAGAAATCCGGATAATCATCCAAAAGGACCTTGGAAATCCACGCCTCTGTACGCGAAGCGCTCGGGAAGCGCGAGGGAACAGAGTTTCACATTCACGTTTAAGAACGGCGTAGTCTGGTCAACCCCGCGAGGAGCATCGCCCCGATTTCCGGAAGAAGCACTTCGTCAGATGGATGAAAATGACGAGATTTGGTTTGGATCTGATGGCACTGCAGCCCCTTCCCGCAAAACGTTTCTCAATGAGCTAAAGATAGCAGGACCGCCAGCACCGACGGTGTGGCTGCATTCTGAGGCGGGAAATAACCATGAAGCGCGTGAAGAAGTGAAAGCTGTCAATGCGGAAGACCCCTTCGCGACTCCGAAGCCAGAAAAACTTCTTAAGAGAATCTTAGATCTGGCCACTGTTCATGGCGACCTCGTGCTCGACTCCTTCGCCGGTTCCGGCACCACCGGCGCAGTCGCCCACAAGATGGGCCGCCGTTGGATCATGGTGGAACTGGGGGAGCACTGCCACACCCACATCATCCCGCGCCTGAAGAAGGTGATCGACGGCGCCGATCCCGGCGGCATCACCGAGGCCGTCGGCTGGAAGGGCGGCGGCGGCTTCCGCTACTACCGCCTCGCCCCGTCGCTGCTGGAAAAGGACCGCTGGGATAACTGGGTGATCAGCCGCGAGTTCAACGGCGCGATGCTGGCCGAGGCCGTCTGCAAGCTGATGGGCTTCACCTACGCGCCGTCCGAAGCGCATTACTGGCTGCATGGCCGCTCGTCCGAGCGGGATTTCATCTACGTCACGACGCAGAGCCTCACCCACGACCAGCTTCGCGCCATCGCCGAGGAGGTCGGTCCGGAGCGTAGCCTGCTCATCTGCTGCAAGGCGTTTCGCGCCAATCTCGACACGTTCGACAACCTGACGGTGAAGAAGATCCCGCAGTCGGTGATGCAGAAATGCGAATGGAGGCGCGACGACTACAGCCTCGCCGTCGCGAGCCTGCCGCCCGCCGCCGTCCCGCCCGAAGGCGAACCCGAGGCCGCGCCCGCTTCCGAAGCGTCCCCGGCCGAGTCGCCGAAACGCCGTGGCCGACCCCGGAAGCCGGCCCCGGATCAACCCTCCTTTCTGTCCGAGGAGGGCTAAGCGATGCCGTGGGGGGACATCACCAAGCAGTCGCTCAAGATGGTCACGCAGCGGCTCTCGCTGCGGCCGCCGCAGGCGCGCTCGCTGGAGATTCTGGTCGAGGTCCTGGAGCGCATCGAGCTGGGCAAGGGCGCCGATCCGGCGGCGGCGCTGGCCGCCGTCGGCGCGGCCTGGCCGCAGGTCGAAGATTTCGAGCGCGACTTTCCGTCGCTGTGCTTTGCGCTCGCCACCGGCGTCGGCAAGACGCGGCTGATGGGCGCGTTTATCAGCTATCTCTACCTGACGGGGCGCAGCCGGCATTTTTTCGTGCTGGCGCCGAACCGGACGATCTACGAGAAGCTGATCTCGGACTTCTCGCCGGCGAGCCCGAAATACGTCTTCCGTGGCATCGCCGAGTTCGCCCAGCTCCCGCCGCTGGTCATCACCGGCGACAATTATGAGACCGGCCGCGGCGTCCGCC
This sequence comes from Bradyrhizobiaceae bacterium, assembly GCA_016793685.1. Taxonomy (GTDB): domain Bacteria; phylum Pseudomonadota; class Alphaproteobacteria; order Rhizobiales; family Xanthobacteraceae; genus Rhodoplanes. The sequence continues at coordinate 41,046 of JAEULX010000146.1, read as the reverse complement.
TGGAGAGCGGGCATGCCGCCGACCTGTTCGGCAGCGGCGTGCACGTGAACATCTTCAACATCGATAAAATCAACAAGGAAGAAGGTCCGCGCGGCAGGCCGAAGATGAAGCGGCTGCAGGAGACGATCGGCGAAAGCTATTACGCCTATCTCTCCAAGCTTGACGACCTGGTGTTGCTGATGGACGAGGCGCACCGTTACCGGGCGAGCGCCGGCGCCAGGGCGATCGAAGGCCTTAAGCCCATTCTCGGCCTGGAGCTGACCGCGACGCCGAAGACCGTCGGCAGCAACTCAGTGCCGTTCCGAAACGTCATCTACGCTTACGGTTTGGGCGAGGCCATGGCCGATGGCTTCGTCAAGGAGCCGGCCGTCGCTACCCGCAAGGACTTCGACCCCCGCTCAGTGCCGCCTGAACGGCTTGAGACCATCAAGCTCGAAGACGCCGTTCACTATCACGATCACGTCGCGGTCGAGCTGGACCGCTTTCACCGGGTCGCGGGTCGGCCGCTGGTCCACCCCTTCATCCTCGTGGTAGCGCAAGATACCGAGCACGCGCGTCGGCTTCGCGCCTTCATCGAATCCGAGGAGTTTTTCAAAGGGCGCTTCAAGGACAAGGTTGCCGAGGTGCATTCCGCCTTGCGCGGCGAGGAGACCGAGGAGGCGACGCAGCGCCTGGTTGCCCTGGAGCGGGATAGCCGCACCGACATCGTCATCCACGTCAACAAGCTGAAGGAAGGTTGGGACGTCACCAACCTCTACACCATCGTTCCGCTGCGCGCGTCGGCTTCGGAAATCCTCACCGAGCAGACGCTGGGCCGGGGTCTTCGCCTGCCTTTCGGCTCCCGCGTTTCCAAGGGCGACGACGACGAGTTCGCGGCGATCGATCGCTTGACCGTCATCGCCCATGACCGGTTCGACGAGATCATCCAGAAGGCCAGAGAACCCGGCTCGATCGTCATGAAGGCGATCGAGATCGGCGAAGACGCCGACGTTTCGACGGCAGGCGCCGTGCTGGTCGAAAGCCCTTCAGTCGTGCAGGTGATGGTCACCGGCGCCCAGGCGGCGATCCCCGGCATTTCCGATACGCCGCAGGCCGCCTATATCTTCGACACACCGGAGGAGGGCAAGGCCGCCGAAGTGACGCTCGATGTGATCGCTCGCTATGAGCGCCGGTTGGGCAGCGTCGAAGCGCTCCGTGATTTCGATGTTCAACGCAAGATCGCGAACGAGGTGCGTGAGCTGATCCGACCAGTGCAGGGCACGCTGGAAGGCGTAATCACAGCGCCTCGGATCGAGAAGGTCGTCGAGGCCGTCGCGACCACGGTTGCCGATCGCACCATTTCGATCCCGCAGATCGTCGTGTTGCCCAAACGGCAGGTCACCTTCACCTTCGCGGATTTTGACCTGAAGAACCTGGAGACGATCAACGTCCAGCCGGTCGATGACGGGCTGGTCATCCAGAACCTTCGCACCGAGGCGCGCCTCTATCTCGCCAAGGCGATCGACGATCCGCGCGAGGAACGGCCGGAGGACTATCTCGTCCGTCACCTGATCGAGCGCAACGAGATCGATTACGACGCCCACGCCGATTTGCTCTACACCCTCGCCGGCCAGCTGGTGGAGCGGATGCGGTCCTATCTCGACACCGACACCGATGTCGAGAACGTGCTGCTACGCCACGGCCGCCAGCTCGCCGAGTTCATCTTCGCGCAGATGATGCAGCACTACAGGGAGACGCCGCTCGGCGCCAACGATTACGAGGTGCGGATCACTCGTGGCTTCACGCTGCTCAAGGCGCAGCCGCTGCATCTGACACCGGGACAGCGGGCGCGAAACTTCCGCCAGCCGGTTTCACCGCTTTCCGACACCAAGCGGCAGGTGTTCGCCGGCTTCACCAAATGCTGCTATCCCGCCCAGAAGTTTCATTCCGATCCAGAGCGGCGCTTCGCCGTGCTCATCGACGACGAGGCGAGCGTCGAGAAATGGCTCAAGCCCGCTCGTGACCAGTTCAAGATCGAGCACAAATTCGGTGACGGCTATGAGCCGGATTTTGTCGTCGAAACCTCAGGACGCATGTTCATCTGCGAGGTCAAGGCCGGGAACGAGATCGACGATCCCGTTGTCGTATCCAAAGCGCATGCCGCCATAAAATGGTGCGAGGCCGCCAATCGACACGCCGCCGAGGCTAACGGCAAGCCATGGTCTTATGTCCTTATCCCAGATGACCAGATCAACGGCAGCGCAAGCCTTGCTGGACTTGCGGCCAAATTCGTCAGAAGCGCATGAGAACTGCCGGAAAAGCGAAAGCGGCCTACACGTTTTCAGGCGATTGCCCGATACCCTCGCCGTTCCTTTTCGCGGCCGAGCTTGCGGCCGACGGCTTCGGCCTCGCTCGCGCTGTCAAACCAGTCGAGCCGCACCGTTCCAGGCGAACCGATCCGGCCCCACTCGCGGACCAGCGTCCATTCGCCAAACAGGGTCGGCGCGATGTGCAGAGCGTAGAAGTGGAGCATACGCTGCTTCGGCTCGACCTTCTCCAGATACGCGATCATCATCCCCCATCTCCGTAACAGTGCTGGGGCTTTCGACAAGATGCCGGCAGACCCTCTCGGACCCTCAGGCCTTGGCGGCGTAGCGTGACCGGCATGGGCCGGTCGCTTCTCCCAGTACAGGCCGTAGCGGTCAAGGTAGGTGACGGCTCTTGAGCGCGTCGCGGGTTACCTGTGTCGCCTTCTCCATCGTGCCTTGTTCACGGCAGCGCATAGCGCTCGATCCTTACGGTTTGGTCTGCATGAGCCGTAATCTCGATAACCTCATTGTAGGGCTCGTCCTCGCCGAGCTCGGACAGCGCCAGCAGGAACAGGCGTTTCTGAAGATCGAGGCTCATTAGCCCGGGCGCCACGTTCAGGCAGACCAAGCCGACATGCACTTTCTCCCGACGATAGAGCGGCCGGAAATCCCCTGCGTTGTTGGTCACCAGCACGTAGCCGTCATCGGCCGCCCGCCTGGCGATTACCCAGTCCTTCCGCCCGGTCAGACCGAGCCACGTGACATGTGTCGATTCGGGATGGCCGCGCCCACGCGCCAGCGTCGCCAACTCCGGGCTCAGGCACTCGTCGATCAGGAACTTCACGAGGCGGACGGCAGCTCATCGAGGCGCAGGCTCCGCGAGAATTTCGGTGACGCCTTCCGCCAAGCCGGTGTGCGGCGCGGCCGGCCGCGCCGCGGATAGGCCGCGGCATAGACCGCCGCCAGCTCGACTTGATCGGCGGTGAGCTGCGGCCAGGCCTTGAGGATCGCCACCGCGCTGTCTCCGTTCGCGAGCATGTCCGCGATGTCGTGGACCAGCACCCGCGTCCCGCCGATGCAGGGCGTGCCGCCGAGGACGGCCTTGTCGATCGTCACCATCGCCCGTGCCCGGTCCAGGGTGCCCAGCCCCTGCTCCACCTCGGCCTCGATCGGCCGCAGCTCGACCGTCACCGCCCGGTCGCGAACCAGCGTCGTTTGGGGCTCGCGCAGCACCGACCCGATCACCCGGCGCCGGGCCTCGAGCGTCAGGATCTCGGCCGTCACATAGGCCAGCCTCAGCCCGAGCAGGCCGCTGCCGACGATGACCCGGCCGCCCTTTCGGGTCTCGACCCGGCCATCGAGAAGGCCGGCGTCGATGATCCGATGAACCTGCTTCAGCGGCACGCCGGTGACGACGCCCGCCTCGGTGGCCGTCAGGGCCTGATTCAACCGCGCCATGGCCATCTCAAAAATCCTTCCAATGTCGTGGAAGAAATATAGCCGCTTCGCTGCGGAATGGCCAGGGCGGCGCGCCGGCGACGGGAAAACAATCTTGATAAAATATGTTATCAATAGTAAAGTGGGGGGATGGAGACGGACGAAAGCGACAGCAAAAATCTAGCGGTGATGACGCCGCGGCTCTTGAGCCGCGCCGAGTTCCATGACCTCGCCAACGTCCCGCCCGAGGTCGAGTGGTTCGCCAACATCGACAATGAGAAAACCCGGCGCGCCTACCGGATCGATCTGCGCGACTTCATGGCCTTCGTCGGCATCCGCAGCCCCGACGAGTTCCGCGTCGTCACCCGCTCGCACGTGATTGCCTGGCGCAAGGCCCTCGAGGAGCGTGCGCTCGCCGGCTCCACCATCCGCCGCAAGCTCGCCGCACTCTCCTCGCTGTTCGAGTCCCTCTGCGAACGGAACGCCGTCAGCCATAACCCGGTCAAGGGCGTCAAGCGCCCGCGCGCCGACAACAACGAGGGCAAAACCCCGGCGCTGGGCGACCACCAAGCCCGGGCGCTCCTCGCTGCACCCGATGCGACGACCCTCAAGGGCAAGCGCGACCGCGCCATCCTCTCCACATTCCTCTACCACGGGCTACGGCGGGAGGAGCTGTGCCGGCTCTTGGTCAAGGACGTGACCCAGAGGCGCGGCGTCGCCCACCTCCGCATCCACGGCAAGGGCGACAAGATCCGCTACTTGCCCCTCCACCCCGGCACGGCCGTGCTGCTCTCCGAGTACGTCGAGGCCCTTGGCCATGGCGGCGTGCCCGGCTCTCCCCTGTTCAAGCCGGTGCGCAACAACCGCGCCGGCGGCATCGACAAGGCGATGACGACCGACGGCGTCTACAAGGTCGTGCTCGCCTACATGCGCCAGATCGGGCTTGGCGACATCGAGGGCATGGGCGCCCATGCGCTCCGCGCCACGGCGGGCACCAATGCGCTGCTCAACAACGCCGACATCGCCAAGGTGCAGGAATGGTTTGGCCACGCGAACATTGCGACGACCAGGCTCTATGATCGGCGGAAGTCACGGCCGGAAGACAGCCCGACGTTTAAGGTGAGCTACTAATTGCGAAAAAATAGAGGCGAAGACTATCTATAAGCGCGTCAACGCGCATTGTGTCGGCTAAAAGTTGTATCATATGCTATCCGCAGCATGAAAGCCGCCCCCGGCAAGACACCTCTGCGTCCTCGGCAAATCGCCAACTCGACAGCCTGCCAGCCCAGGCATACTACTACATCTATATAAAAGCCTGACGAGCTCTCGCCCCAGACTGCGGCGCACGCTCGCGGGGAGGGGCGCCGCTGCAGCAAGCCGCAAGGAGGGAAATCGCTCGGACGCGCCTCGTGCGGATACTCGGCCGACACGGGATCGCCGCCGCGCGGACCCTGGAACAGAAGATCTCTGACGCCGGGCCTTTCAACCAGCGTATCGATCCGCATGTACTTACTCCTGTGCGCAACGCCCTCGTCAAGCAGGGGCAAATTGTCAAGCTCTACGAACACAACGCGCCCTGGTTCCACTTGGCCAGTACACCAAACACCACCGTGCAAGAGAGGCTAAACGAACAACTGCCGGTGTTTCGCGCCCTCCAGCACGGCAACACGGGATCACGAGTCGGTCAGTGTCTCGAAATTGCGATCTACAGAGCTCTCCTGCGCCAGAACAACCTCGAGTATCTCGGCAGGTTTACCAACCTGGACGACCACGATGACAGCCAGCAGTATTCAAAAGAAGAACCTCCGCAATCGATGAGCGGCCGGTGCCTACAAGGGAAACAGCGGCTGGATTTTCTAGTCCGCCATCAGGAAGCGGGATGGGCGGGCATCGAAGCCAAAAACGTGCGCGAGTGGCTATACCCTGACCGCGAGGAAGTCGCGGAGCTACTGGACAAGGCCGTAGCTTTGGATTGCGTGCCGGTGCTCGTAGGTCGCCGCATCCCGTTTGTCACGTTCAAGGTGCTATCAACCTGTGGTGTAGTGTTCCACCAGACGTATAACCAGCTCCTGCCGGAGGCTGACTCCAGGCTGGCGGAAGAGGCGCGGGACAAGCGACTTCTTGGCTACCATGACATACGGGTGGGAAATGAGCCGGATAGCCGCCTTCTGAAATTCATCGGGACTAACCTGCCACGGGTTATGCCGCGAGCGCGCCAGTTGTTTGAGCAATACAAGGACTTGCTTGCCGATTTCGCGGCGAAAACTATCGACTACCATGAATTTGCCGCCCGTGTCAGGCGACGATCACAAGGACTCGACGAAGATTCAGATTGGGAGCGTTCAGAGTATTACGACGAGTAGGAAGCCAGAGATAACGTGTAACCCGCTGAATAACATAAAGGACGTTATGTTATGCAATAGGACACGGCCGGACGGCGCTTGAGCTGGCGCGTTGCGTGCCCGGATGTTCGATGATGGGACCTCCGGCCCTTTCATGAAGCCAGGAAGCGGGGGGCTTAATTCGACATCAGCACCGGTACCGTCATGTGACGCAAGATGTGCCGCGTCGCGCCGCCGCGATGGAGGTACGGAAAGCCGTACTGGCCGTGCGCGCCCAAAACAAGAAGATCAGCCGCTTCGTCCGTTAGGCGCGACAGCAGGAGGTCCATCGCCCCGACATCGCCGGCGGCGAGCCGCTCCGTGCGCGCGTCTATTCCGTGCACGGCAAGGTGTGCGATCAGGGCCGTGAAGTGTTCGTGACCATACGGCAGTTCAATCTTAGCAGGATTGATTGCGATGAGCGTGATGCGCTCCGCTTTTGCCAGCAGCGGCATTGCGTCGGCCAGCGCCCGCGCGGCTTCCCTGCTGGCGTTCCAGGCGACGACGATTCGCTTGCCGATGGCCTCGAAGTCACCGGCGAAGGGGACGACCAGCACGGGCCGGCCGGAATGCAAAACGATCTGCTCGGCAAAGTCGGCGGGCACACCGATGGATTTCAGCTCCGGATCGTGTTGGCCAAGGACGGTCAAATCGGCATGCCGGGCTGCGAAGACCGTCTGCTTTAAGAGCTCCGTATCGTTCACCGTGGCGAGCGCGTGCCAGTCACTTTGAAATGCACTTGCCTGGGTCCTGCGCCGAAACAGAGCCTCGGCGTCGGCGATGGCCTCGGCCAATTCCCGTTCCGGGTCGCGCGTAGCGATGCTCAGGGCGTGTGCGGCGCTCTCGCCGAACAGCCCCGTCAGCCGCGCAGCGAACCGTTGGGCGAGCCCGGCGGCGACGTCCAGCCGAACCTCGGAGCGGCTGGCGCTGTCCAGGTGCACCAGGATGTCCTCAAAGCCCATGATCGTTCTCCCTCGCGACGCGTCCGCATTGTGTCGCCAGGCGGTCCAACGCGTCCGTGGCCTCCCGCTCAATCCGAGCGACGATGTCCGCCAGCGGCTCGACCCTGTCGGCGAAGACGACGGACTGGCCGAGCGACAGCGCGCCTTGCGAAACCTTGCCGGTGCGGTAAGCCTCGCGGCCGACCTCGCCGGAGACATAGGGCAGCAGCGTTTCGATATCGCCGGCGCCGCGAATCTCCAGATCCCGAACAATCCGGGCAGTCTCGTTGCGCAGCACCCGTGCGGTATTGCGCAAAGAGGCGAGGATCAGGTCGGTTCCCGTCTCCGTCGCTTCAACGAGGTGGCGCTTGTAGTCTGGATGGGCGGGAATTTCGGCCGAGACGAGAAAGCGCGTACCAATCAGCACTCCGTCCGCGCCGAGCGCAAGCGCCGCGACCAGGTGAGCGCCGGTCCCGACGCCGCCGCCGACGGCGAGCGGGATTGACAGGGATTTTGCGGCGATCGCTGCCTGGACGAAGGTACCGATTAGGTCCATTCCTGGATGGCCGCCGCATTCGGCGCCGACCACACTCACCGCGTCAACGCCTACCGCTTCTGCCTTGCGCGCGAAGCGGACCGCAGGAACCTTGTGGATAATTCTGGTACCGGCAGCGTGCAGACGGCGGACGTAAAGCTCGGGACTGCGTCCGGAGGTCTCAACAAACGGCACACCCTCGTCAATGACAATGTCGATGATCCTGTCGGTCCGGTCGCCGCTGGGGAGCTTTGGCAACATCGAGACGTTGACGCCAAAGTCCCGGCCGCCCGTCAGCTCCCGGCAGCGGCGGATCTCCGCGCGAAGCGTCGCGTCATCGGGGAAGCTGGCTGCGGTAATGAAGCCCATCACCCCGGCGTTCACCGCCGCCGCGACGTACTCGGCCTTCGACAGCCATTGCAAGCCGCCCGCGACGATGGGCAGGCGGGTCGCGAAGAGCGCGTTGAGGCGGGTGTTGAATTGAACTGGTTTGCCTTCCTCTGCGCGTCGGACAGTCACGATGCGACGCCCGACATGTGTTCGCTACCCTGGCGGTAGCGGAATGTCGCAACGCCCACGGCAACGACAGTGTGGCCCTCATCGCGGATCTCGCCATCGCAAAAGAAGATCCTGCCGCCGCCGGGGCGCTTGCGCCCAACCGCCGTGAGGATGCCGCCTTTGACCTGGGCCACGAAGTTTGCCGTCAGCGACAGGGTCATGGCGCGGCGCACCCGCCCCGGTTCCGGACAGAAGCAGCCGGCGTAGCCGCAGGCGGTGTCCAGGAGCGACATCAGCACGCCGCCGTGGATAACGCCACTCCGGTTCAGATGGCGTTCGCCGAGTGCGAGCTCGAGGATCGCCAGATCCTCCCGCCAGTCGGTCAGGCGGTAGCCCATAAGCTCCTGAAAGCCCGTGCCGCCACCTGCATCGGCCATCACGTCGCCGTCTCGCGCGCGAAATAAAGATCGTGAAGGTGGTTGATATCAATCTCGCCTGCGGTCCTGGACAGAATGATCCTGCCGCTCTGCATCAGGTAGACGTGGTCGGCGAGCGAAAGGGCCATGTGCGTGTTCTGCTCGACGAGGACGATCGTGCGGCCGAGCTCCTTCTGCTTTCTCAGGATGGCGAATATCTCGTCGACGACTACCGGTGCAAGACCAAGGGACGGCTCATCGATCAGGAAGATCTGCGGCTCTTCCATTAATCCCCGACCGATGGCGACCATCTGTGCCTCGCCGCCTGATAGTGAACCAGCGAGCTGCCGGCGCCGCTCCTTCAGGCGCGGGAGGAGCTGGTAGACGTCGTCCAGATTGCTTGCTGCGCGCGGCCTGCTGCGCGCGGGATAGGCTCCCATCAGAAGGTTGTCCTCGACCGTCATGTCGCGAAAGATCAACCGGCCCTCGGGCACCAGGATCACCCCGTCGCGGACCATGTCCCAGGTCGCGTTGCCGGTGCGGGGTTGTCCATCGATCTCGATGGCGCCGCTGCGGACCTTGACTAGTCCCATGATCGCGCGCAGCAGTGTCGTCTTGCCCGCGCCGTTCGGCCCGAGGATTGTCGTCGTCGTGCCGGCCCGAGCCGCCGCGCTTACATCCCACAGGACGTTGATGGGGCCGTAGCCCGCCTGAACCTCCCTGACCTCAAGCGCCGGGTGTTGCACCGGTATAGCTCCTCATCACGGCCGGGTTGCGGAAGATCTCCTCCGGCGTCTGGTCGGCGATCACCTTGCCGAAGTCGAGCACAACAGCGCGCTGGCATAGGGCCAGGATGGTTTCGATATCGTGCTCGATGATAATGATCGCGAGACCGGCCTCCTGGTGCATGCGTTTGAGCGTTTGCATGAACTGTCGCTTGCCGGCTGTTTCCAGCCCAGCGAGGACCTCGTCGAGCAGGATCAGCTTTGGCTCGGTCGCCAGCGCCTTGCCGACCTCGAGCGCCTTGTGTTCGCTCAGCGCCAGGCCGTCGGCGGCATTCTCCTCCGCCTTGCGCTTCAGGCCGATGAAATCGAGAATCTCGTCGATGCGCCGGGCGTTCCGGTGCCCTGCGCCGAACGTCTGAGCGACGATCAGGTTCTGGCGGACCGTCAGCTCATGCAGAGGCTGCGGGATCTGGAACGTGCGAGCGATGCCGATGCGCGCACGCGCCTGAACGGGCTTGCGCAGCAGGTTCACCGAGTTGAAGCTCGCCGTCCCCGCTTTCGGACGCGCTAAGCCTGAAATCACGTTGAACAGGGTGGTCTTGCCCGCGCCGTTCGGACCGACGAGCCCGACCAACTCACGCGCGCCGACCTCCAGAGTGACGTTGGCGAGGGCGGTAAGCCCACCGAACCCGACTGTGATGTTCTCAAGTCGCAGCATGACGCTTCTTCCCAAGGCCGCGGCCGAGCAGAGGCACAAGCCCGTCCGGGCTCAGCAGGATCATCGTGCCGAGCGCGGCGCCGAGGATGATCTGATGCCCCGTCGGGAGGAGGCTTTTAAAGACGAACTGGTCGAGCAGGTAGATCGCCAGTGCGCCGATGAAGGGCCCGGACACCGTCCGGAAGCCGCCGAAGATCGCGGCGACGATCGGCAGCACCGTCCATACGCCGGAGAAAGCATAGTCCGGATCGAGAAAACTGATGTGATGCGCGTTGAAGGCGCCGACGATTCCTGTAATGAAGGCTGACAGCACCAGCATCATCGCCTTGAGCCGGGTGCTGGGGACGCCGAGAATGCGTGTGGCGTCCTCGGTCTCATGCATGGCGAGCAGGGCAAAGCCGATTTCGCTGCGCCTAATCCAGGCGTAAGCCGCCATCGCCGCCAGCACGATCGTCAGGATGACGTAGTAGCTGCCGATGTTGGTGCCAAGGTCGAAGCCGAGGATGGTCGGCAATCGCGGGATGCTCAGCAATCCGGCGGCGCCGCGGGTGATGCCCTCCATCTCAGTCGCGAGGATGCGGAAGATTCCCGCGTAGGCCAGAACGGCGAGCGCGAAGTAGGGGCCGCGAAGGCGAAGCGCCGGCATGATCGCGACCGAAGCGATACTCGCACCCGCGCCTCCGGCGATTATGGCAGCGAACACCGGCCAGCCTGCGTTCATGGTCAGCAACGCTGAGACATAGGCTCCGACGCCGAAAAACGCGGCGTGTCCGAAGCTCACCATGCCGCCGAGATTGCCGAGCAAAGCCCAGGCAACGGCGGTACCGGCGATTGTCAGCGCGGCGACGATGGAGCTTATCACGTAGTCGGTGCTGCCGAACGCCGCGGGAACCGCCCCGTAGAAGAGGACGACAAAGCCGATGGTTATGATCGTTCTCTGTTGCATCAGCCCCTTCGCGTGCCAAAGCCGAACAGGCCCTGAGGACGGAGCAGGAGCACTGCCAGAAAGAGCACCATGCCGGCAAGGTCCTGCAGGGAGGTGCTGACGAAGCTAATCGTCAGCGCCTCGGTGATGCCGATCAGCATCGCCCCCAGCAGGACGCCGGGGATCGATCCCATGCCGGCGAGCACCGTAATGATGAAGGCCTTGATGGTCAGCGCGTGCCCCAGCGGAGGATCAATGGTCTTTCCGGTGTAGAGCGCGATGCCGGCGAAGGTGGCTAGCAGGCCGGCGACGAGAAAGGACAGAACCTCGGTCGTCCGCGGGTTGACGCCCATCAGCATCGCGGCGTCCCGGTTGGAAGAGACGGCGCGCACGGCGCGGCCATGCCATGACCGCGTCAGCCAGAACCACAGGCCCGCGACGAGCACGAGACTGACAAGGAAGAAGATGACCTCAGACCGGCTGCTGTAGAGCGTGTCCCCCAGAACCGCACCTTCCTGGAACCATGTCGCCGTCGTCGAGCGGATATCGGCCGACCAGATCAGCAGCATCAGGTTGGTGAGCACGATGCCGAGGCCATAGGTGAGGATCAGGGAATTGAGCTCTCTGTCCCTGGTGATGTGGCTGAGCAGGACGTAGACGAGAACCGCCACCAGACTAACGACGACGAGCGAAAGCGGGATGGCCGCGATGGGTGAGATGGCAAGGTGCACCTCCGCGCTGTAGGCGACGTACGCGGCGAGCAGGACAAGCTCGCCGTGGGCCAAGTTGATCACCCTCATCGTGCCGAAGACGAGGGCCAGACCGAGAGCGACGAGCGCGTAGTAACCGCCCGTCAGGACGCCGGAGTAGATCGCCTGCAAACCGAGTTCAAACACCGCGCACCTTATGCCTGCCGCGTCCGAAGGCAGGTTGATCTAGGCCGCATCCGGACGCCGCTCCGCGCGGCGTCCGGCGGCGCCATCTTGCTACTTCGACCAGGGCGTTGCCGGGAACACCATCTTTCCCGTGGCTGCTTTGGCCGGCCAGACGAGAACGACCTTGTTGCCCTGGTGCTGGCCCATGCGCTGGGCGAATTCAGGGTTGTCGCCGTTCTTGTCGAACTTCACGCGGCCGATCAGCGTCTCCTCGTCCGTCTTCCTCAGTTCGTCGGCGAGCCCGCCCTTGCCCAGCGTGCCGTCGTTCTCGGCGCGCAGCACCGCCTGCAGCAGCAGCCGGGTCTGCACGTAGCCGAACTGGCCGAGGTAATCGGGAGCCTTGCCGTACAGCTTTTCGTAGGTCTCGGCGAACAGCTTCGCTTCCGGCGTCGCGAACTCGGCCGGATACGGCAGCATGGATGTTCCGTAGACGTATTGAACGAGATCGTTGAACTTATTGTTCATCTCGGAGGTGGCCAGCGACCAGACGCCAACAATCGCCTTGATGTCCGGCTTCAGGACATTCCCGGCGCGGAGAATGCCGATGTAGTCGTTCTCGTATCCCGACATCAGGATGAGATCGGGATGGTCCTGAAGCTTAACCTTGTTGATGAGCGGCTTGAAATCCGCGTGGCCGCCGTCGAACGCTAGCGACGAGACCTTGATCCCCGCGTCCGACAGGGTTTTCTCGACGGTGCGGGCAAGGTCGGTCGTCGCCTCCTTGTTGTTGTAGACAATGGAGACCTTTTTGACGCCCATGTCATCGATGAGCCCGGTCACCGCCTTCGAGTAGCCTTCCGTGTTGTTGATACGGAAAAAGTATTCGAGGCCGCGCTGCGACAGTTCCGGTCCGACGCCGCCGGAGGTGATGTAGACGAGCTTGGCCTTGGCGGCGGCTTCCGACGCCGGGCCGATGATGTTCGAACCGTAGCCGCCGCTCAGGGCGACGACCCTTTCGCTGGCCAGCCTCTCGACGGCGGCCACCGCCTTCGCCGGGCTGGACTCGTCATCGATGGTGTTCAGCTTGACCTGATGCCCTTGGTTCTCGCGGTTGAACAGGTCGACCGCCACCTGAATGCCCTCGTGCATGCCATTGCCAACCTGAGCCAGCGAACCGGTGAGCGGCAGGTGCGAACCGAGCACAAAATCCTCGGCCTTGGCTTGGCCCAGCGCCAGGACAAGGCAAGTCGCCAGGACGGCAAACCCTCGCATTGCAGCAATCATTCTTTCCTCCCAGATCTTCCGGATATTATGGTCTCTGGCCCCTTCTCATGGAGGAGCACTCTCGTCTTCCTTCAAGGTATGCTTTCCGGCTCCATCCCTCGCGCCTGCTTCACAAGTTCCTTCTTGAGTATCTTGCCGGTGGACGAGGCGGGAAGCGACTCAAGCCTCACGATCCGTCCCGGCACCTTGTAGGGAGCCAGCCTCTTCGCAGCGAACTGTTTCAGGTCCGCCTCGGAGACGGCGCTGCCCGGCACGACCTGCACGAACGCGAAGACGTCCTCGTTGCTGGCCGCGGACTTGCCGACGACCGCCGCGACGGTCACCTCGGGGTGAAGGCTGAGTACGCCCTCGACCTCGGCCGGATAGACGTTGAACCCGGAGTGAACGATCAGTTCCTTCCTGCGGCCGACGATGAACAGGCTGCCGTCCGGATCGACCGGATCGCGCCGCGCAAGATCGCCGCTCCTGAGCCATCCATCGGCGGTGATTGCGGCCGCCGTGGCATCCGCATCGCGGTAGTAGCCGGCCATGACGTTGGGGCCGCGCACCCACAGCTCCCCGACTGCCCCCGTCTCCACGTCGCGCCCGTCCTCGTCGACAATACGCGTTTCCAGACCGGGCAGCGGCGGGCCGACGGACTCGTCATCCCGCGGCGCATCCATCCGCGTCTGCGCCACGGTGGGCGAGCATTCGGTCAACCCGTAGCCGTTGTTCAGCGGCAGTCCGAAGGCCCGCTCGACGCGCTGCTTCAGGCCCAGGTCCAGGGGAGCGCCACCCGCCGAGAGGTAGCGAAGGCGGGTGCCGGCGAGCCGGGCGCCGTGGATCTCGGCATACTCGAGCAACCGTGCGTACATGACCGGCACGCCCTGCAGGACGGTGATTCCGCGCTGAAGCGCCGCGACAACGAGCGCGGGATCGAAGCGTGGAACCGTCTCCAGGCAGCCGCCGGCGTAGATCGTGCCGAGAAAGGTCGAGGCCAGTCCGAAAACGTGGGCGATGGGCAGCACGCCGTAGACGCGGTCGCCGGCGCACAGGCCGCGTTGCTTGCCGGAGACGGAGGCGATGTAAAGGAGGTTGCGATGGGTTAGCATGACCCCGCGCGGATCGCCCGTTGTGCCGGAGGTGTAGATCAGCGCAGCGACCTGACGCTCGCCGCCGGCATGCGTGGGCTCTGCGTCGCACGGGGCGAGAGCGCCCGCCGCTGCCGACGCGACCGCGCCGATGCGTAAGGGTCGGGCCCCGCTTTGGGCGGCATGGGTCTCGGCGTCCGCGGAGTCATCCACCGTATAGAGGATACGCCGCGGCCGGCAGTGAGTCTCGATGGCGGCGAGCTCGCGCCCCGACAGGCGGCCGTTGACGATCACCGACCAGGCGTCCAGCTCGCTGATCGCGAAGATCAGGACAACCATTGCGATCCCGTTCTCGCCAACAATCATGACCCGATCGCCGGATCGCACCCCCATCTCGCCCAGCAGCCTCCTGGCTTCGCCGATCGCCGACCGCAGCTCGCGGTAGGTCAGGCCACGTTCGGCCGTGGCCAGGGCCGGCGCATCGGGCGTTGTGTCCGCCCAGTGCAGCGCCGGGTGCGCGATGCGCTTCGGCAGCGCGGCGAGATCGTGCGCGATGACGCTCACGCCTGCGCCTCGCGGATCATGTTGCGGGCGATCACCAGCTGCTGGATCTGGGTCGTCCCTTCGTAGATCCGCAGCAGCCTGACGTCGCGGTAGAACCGCTCGACGCCGTAGTCGGCGATGTAGCCCGCGCCACCGTAGATCTGCACCGCCCGGTCGGCGACCCGGCCGACCATTTCGGTCGCGAACAGCTTGCAGCACCCCGCCTCGGTGCTGACCCGCTCGCCCCGGTCACGCCGCCTAGCGGCATCAAGAACCATGCAGCGTGCGGCGTACGACTCGGCCTTGCTGTCCGCCAGCATCGCTTGGATGAGCTGGAACTCAGCGATCGGCTTGCCGAACTGGCTTCGGTCCATGGCGTAGCGAAGGCTGTCGGCGATCAGCCGCTCGGAAAGGCCGACGCTGACGGCGGCGATGTGCAGGCGGCCGCGATCCAGCACCTTCATCGCGGTCTTGAAGCCCTGTCCCTCGACCCCGCCGAGAAGAGCGCTTGCCGGGATCCGGCAGTCGTCGAACATGACGTCCGTAGTGTGAGTGCCGCGCTGTCCCATCTTCCTGTCCGGTTTGCCGAGCGACAGCCCCGGCGAGTCCGCTTCGACGATGAAAGCCGACACACCGTTGGCGCCCCTTGAGGCGGGGTCGGTCCGGGCAAAGACCGTGAAGATACTGGCTTCGGGTGCGTTGGTGATGTACCGCTTGGTGCCGTTGAGGACGTATTCTCCGTCCTCGCGGCGGGCGCTGGTCTTTAGCGACGCCGCATCCGATCCGGCCCCGGGCTCGGTCAGCGCGAAGGAGCCGATGATCTCGCCGGAGGCGAGACGCGGCAGGTAGCGTTGTTTCTGCTCCTCCGTGCCGTCCGCGATGATGCCCTGGGCGCCGATGCCGTTGTTGGTGCCGATAAGCGAGCGGAACGCCGGCGACGTTTGTCCAAGCTCGAAGGCGAGACGGACCTCTTCCTCCATCGTCAGGCCGAGGCCGCCATACTCCTCGGGAATTGCAAAGCCGAACAGGCCGAGGTCGCGCATCTCGGCGATGACGTCCTCGGGCACGGCGTCGTTTTCCGCGACCGACGCCTCGAGGGGAACAAGACGGTTGCGTACGAAGCGCGCCACCGTTTCGAGAAGCGCATCTAGGGTCTGCTGGTCGAGAGCCATGTGGTCACTTACTCCGTCACATCGGGCTGTTCCTGGACGCCGCTTGCGCCTAGGACTTGGCGCACCAACTGGACGAGGCGCGGTCCGATGTCGTTCCTGAGGCGCGAAGCCGAAAACAGGAAGCTGGGCCCGCCGCAGTTGAAGGCCAGAACCGGCGAGCCGTCGACAGGCACAAAAGGCACGCCCACCCCGTTCACGTCCGGGTTCCACTCGCCCAGCGCCGTGACGAAGCCCGTGGCTCGCAACTCGTCCGCGGCTCTGCGAACGCCATCCAGGATCTGCGACCAGCGATCCGTTTCGCCCCGGCGAACCTCTTCCAGCAGGCTGTCCCGCTCGTCCTTCGGCAGGGCGGCGAGCAGAGCGCGGCCCATTGATGTTGTCGCGATCGGGATCCTTGAGCCGACCTCAAGCTTGAGTGTCACCGCCGCATCCGGCCGGCAGCATTCGATGTAGAGCATGCTGAGCCGGTCGCGGCCGCCAAGCGCGACCGACGCCCCGCTCTGCTGGGCAAGCTCATGCATGAGCGGGCGGGCGATGTCGCGAACGCTCATTCCCGCCAAGCAGGCATAGCCCAGGGACAGCACAGGCGTAGCCAGCGCGTATTTTCCGAGGGAGGTGGAATAGCTGAGATATCCGAGGGATGTCAGGGTGTAGCTGAGGCGGGAGACGGTCGACCGTGGCAGGCCCGTCCGCTCCGCGAGGTCATGGTTGCCGAGCGGGCCGTCATCAGGACGGAAGGCTCTCATAACCTCCAGGCCGCGCGCCAGTCCGTTGACGAACTGCCGATCGCGCATGCCCGCAGGATCGGCGGTCGGCGGACCATTGCCTGCCTGTCTCTTCCTCAAGGACGCGCTCCCTATCCGCGTGCCGAACTGCTGGCGCAGCGACGTAACGGAGTCCGCCGGCCGCGATTTCTGGTTGCTTGGCAGTGTGAAGCGGGTTTAACGTCCGTGTCAACAATCGCGGAAATAAATTCCGCTTAGCGGAATTGGGAGGCTTGATGGATGAAGTGGTGGTGGAAAGGGCCGGGGTGCATGTCGCTCTGGTCCGGATCAATCGCCCGCAGGTCAAAAACGCGCTCAACCTGAAAGTCCGTGAGCTGTTGGCGGAGCACGTCTCCCGACTGGCGGGCGAGAGCGCCATCCGCTGCATCGTGCTGACGGGCAACGACGAGGCTTTCGCGGCCGGCGCGGATCTGTCGGAGATGGCGGATGCGGGCGCGATCGAGATGATGCTGCGCCAGACCCACCTGCTGTGGCGGGCAATCGCGTCGTGCCCAACGCCGGTGATCGCGGCGGTGAACGGGTATGCCTTCGGCGGCGGCTGCGAACTCGCGATGCACGCGGACATCATCGTCGCCGGCGAAGGCGCGAAGTTCGGGCAACCCGAAGTACGGGTCGGGATCATGCCCGGCGCGGGCGGTACGCAGCGGCTGGCCCGCGCTGTCGGTAAATTCAAGGCGATGAAGATGGTGTTGACCGGCGGCTCCGTGACGGCGATGGAGGCCGAGCGGATGGGTCTCGTCAGCGAAGTCGTTCCAGATACCGACGTGCTGAGCCGCGCCATGGTCCTTGCCGAACAGATCGCGGCGATGCCGCCGCTGGCGGTGACGCAGATCAAGGAGGTTCTGCTGGCCGGGCAGGATGCGTCTTTGGATGCGGCGCTGGCGCTGGAAAGGAAGGCGTTCCAGTTGCTGTTCGCGAGCAGGGACCAGAAGGAGGGGATGCGGGCGTTCTTCGAGAAGCGGGCGCCGGAGTATGAGGGACGGTGAGCACGATGCCGCTGGATCCGGATCGGACCGACCTTTGCCTGGGTGTGATCGGCGCCGGGGCGATGGGGCGAGGCATTGCCCAGGTGGCGGCGCAGGCGGGTATCGCGGTCCGGCTGTTCGACGCACGTCGCGAGGTGGCCGGCGAGGCGGTCGGCTTCATCGCCGGGCTGTTCGAGAGGGCCACGCGGAAGGGACGGCTGGACGCGGCGGACGCAGAGGCGGCACTCGGGCGCATCGAGATCGCGGTGGACGATGCGGCATTCGCCGCGTGTCACGTCGTCGTCGAGGCCATCGCCGAGGATCTGGAGGCCAAACGGGCGCTGTTTGCGCGTCTTGACGGGGTGGTCGACGAGGACTGCATCCTTGCCACCAACACGTCATCGCTGTCTGTGACCGCCATTGCCGCCGGCAGCCGCCGGCCCGGGCGGCTCGCCGGCTACCATTTCTTCAACCCCGTCGCGTTGATGAAGGTGGTCGAGGTCATTCGCGGCGCGCTGACCGACCCATGGGTGATCGACGCCCTGTCCGGCATCGCCCGCCGGATGGGCCACCTTCCGGTCGAGACCGTCGACATGCCCGGTTTTCTGATCAACCACGCCGGACGCGGTCTCGGCACAGAGGGCCTGCGCATCGTCCAGGAGGGAATTGCCGGCTTCGCGGACGTCGATGCCGTGCTGCGCGAGGCCGTGGGCTTCCGCATGGGTCCGTTCGAATTGATGGACCTCACCGGGCTCGACGTTTCGCAAGCGGTGATGGAGTCCATTTACGCGCAATTCTACAATGAACCGCGCTTCCGTCCGTCGCCGATGACCCGCCAGCGGGTCGCCGCGGGCCTGTTGGGGCGCAAGTCCGGCCGCGGGTTCTACGACTACGTCGACGGCAAGCTTCAGGCACCGCCCGCGCCTGAGGTTCCGGAGCCGGAAGGTCTGCCGATCTGGGTCAGCCCGGCGCACGGCAGGCGCACCATAAAGCTCATGAGACTGCTGGACACGCTGGACATCGCGGTGGAAGAGGGCGAAAGCCCCTCCGCTGCCGCCGTCTGCCTCGTCGCGCCGTTGGGCATGGACGCGACCACATCGGCCGTCCGCGAGGGGCTCGATGCGAGCCGGACGCTCGCCGTCGATACGCTGTTCGGGCTCGAGCGGCGGCGGACCCTGATGACCACCTCGCTCACCCGCCCCGATGCGCGGCGGGCGGCCCACGCCGCCCTTGCCGGCGACGGCACGCCGGTGACGATCATCAACGACAGCCCCGGTTTCGTCGCGCAGCGGGTTGTCGCGACCATCGTCAACATCGGCTGCGATATTGCCCAGCAGAAGATCGCAACGCCCGATATCATCGACCGGGCCGTCACCATCGGCCTCGGCTATCCGAAGGGGCCGCTCCGATTCGGCGACGACATCGGGCCCCGCCGTGTCGTCGAAATTCTCGAAGCGATGTACGCGTTCTACGGAGACGCCCGCTACCGCCCGAGCCCCTGGCTCAAACGGCGCGCCATGCTTGGCGTGTCGCTGGCGACGCCGGAACACCGGTAAGGGAGAACAGCGCCGATGCTGGATGCATACCTTTACGACGGCGTCCGGACGCCGTTCGGCCGCCACGCCGGTTGCCTTTCCGGCGTCCGTCCCGACGAGCTCCTGGGCGAGACGATCCGCGGCCTGATGGCCCGCAACGCCTTCAGTCCAGAGGAGGTCGAGGACGTCATCGCCGGGTGCACGTGCCAAGCCGGCGAAGACTCCCGCAACATCGGCCGGCAGGGTGGCCTGCTCGCCGGCCTGCCGATAGAGGCGGGCGGACAGACGGTCAACCGCCTTTGCGGCAGCGGCCTCGCCGCCATCCTGGACGCCGCGCGCGCCGCGACGTGCGGCGAGGGCGAGCTGTTCGTCGCCGGCGGGGTCGAAAGCATGTCGCGCGCTCCCTTCGTGCTCGGAAAGGCGGAAAAGCCGTTCAGCCGCAGTGCCGAACTCTACGACAGCACCATGGGCGCGCGATTTCCCAACATGCGGTTGGCGGCCCAGTTCGGCAGCGACACGATGCCGGCGACGGCGGACAACGTTGCCAGCGCGCTGGACATCCGCCGGGCTGAAAGCGATCGCTTCGCCGAGGCGTCGCAGGCGAAGTATCAGGCGGCGAAGCAGGCCTCCTTCTACGCCGATGAGATCATGGCCATCCCCGTGCCGGGAAAAAGCAGAGACCAGGCCTTGCCTGTGCAGGTCAGCGAGGACGAACATCCGCGGCCTGGAACAACCTACGAGAAGCTGGCGGCGCTCAGGCCCCTGTTCGATGGCGGGGTGGTGACGGCAGGCACCGCGTCCGGCATCAACGACGGCGCGGCGGCGCTGCTCGTCGGCACGCTCGCCGCCGGTAAGCGCTGCGGCGCACAGCCGCGCGGGCGCCTGCTGGCCGGCGCCATCGCCGGGGTCGAGCCCCGCCTGATGGGGCTCGGTCCCGTTCCCTCCTCCCGCAAGGCGCTCGAGCGCGCCGGGCTCAGCCTCGCGCAGATGGATGTGATCGAGATCAACGAGGCGTTCGCCGCCCAGGTTCTCGGCTGCCTCAGGCAGATGCAGCTTTCGGCCGACGACACCCGGCTCAATCCCAACGGCGGCGCCATCGCCATTGGCCATCCCCTGGGCGCCTCCGGGGCGCGGCTGGCGCTGACGGCGTTGAGACAGCTTGAGCGGGCCGGCGGCCGCTACGCGCTGGTGACAATGTGCATCGGAGTCGGACAGGGCATCGCCGCCGTCATCGAACGGATCTGAAGCCGCTTTTCCGTCTTTGGTCGCGTTTGTCCGAAGACAGGTGGATCTAGGGAACAGCAATGATTTCATTCGTCTGGGACGATCCCTTTCTTATCGAAGATCAACTGGCCGAGGATGAGCGTCTCGTCCGCGACAGCGCCCGCGCCTATGCCCAGGACAGGCTCATGCCGCGCGTGCTCATGGCCAACCGTCATGAGCACTTCGACGAAGAGATCATGCGCGAGATGGGGGAAATTGGTCTGCTCGGCTCCACAATTCCGGAGGAGTATGGCGGCGCCGGGGTCAATCACGTCTGCTATGGCCTCGCCGCGCGCGAAATCGAGCGCGTCGATTCCGGCTATCGCTCGGCCATGAGCGTGCAGACCTCGCTGGTCATGCACCCGATCCATGCTTATGGCACCGAGGCGCAGCGCCAGACCTACCTCCCGAAACTGGCGCGCGGGGAGCTTGTCGGCTGCTTCGGCTTGACCGAGCCCGACCACGGTTCCGATCCGGGGCACATGCGCTCGCGCGCGGAACCGGCGGACGGCGGCTTCGTGCTCACCGGCAACAAGATGTGGATCACAAACTCGCCGATCGCGGATGTTTTCATCGTCTGGGCGAAGCTGGACGGCCGGATCCGCGGGTTCATTCTTGAGCGCAGCTTCGACGGCTTGTCGACTCCGAAGATCGAAGGGAAGTTCTCGCTGCGGGCGTCGTCGACCGGCGAGATCGTGCTGGACCGGGTGTTCGTGCCTGAGGACAACATCCTTCCCAACGTCCAAGGACTGCAGGGGCCGTTCGGCTGTCTCAATAAGGCCCGCTACGGGATCTCCTGGGGTGCTCTGGGCGCGGCCGAGTTCTGCTGGCACGCGGCGCGCCGCTACACCCTTGATCGCCAGCAGTTCGGCCGTCCGCTCGCTGCAAACCAGCTCATTCAGAAGAAGCTGGCCGACATGCAGACGGAGATTACCGTCGGCCTGCAGGCCTGTTTGCGGGTTGGCCGGCTTATGGACGAGGGGCGCTGCGCGCCCGAATGTGTCTCGCTGGTCAAGCGCAACTCCTGCGGCAAGGCGCTCGATATCGCGAGGCTCGCCCGCGACATGCATGGCGGCAACGGCATTGTCGACGAGTTTCATGTCATCCGCCACGTCATGAACCTTGAAACGGTTAATACTTACGAGGGGACGCACGACATCCACGCCCTGATCCTCGGCCGGGCACAGACCGGGCTGCAGGCGTTTGGAACCCTCTGAAGCGGGCATTCAGCATAAGGGCCGTGCCGTGGATGGGCACCCGCTTACTTTGCCCGTGCGACTACTTCACTGTCCTTGGACCGCCGAACCGTCCTTCTGCTCGCGCGCCTCTGCTTCGAGCAGCAAGGTTCATCAAAGAGCGTTCGGATTCAGCCAAATGTCGTCGATGCGCCGCCGCCCGTCTTTGACCGCGATTTGCACGACGGCGCCGATCGAGGCCTCGACGGCCTCGAACCGCGAGTTCGGCTCCGCCTCCAACACCAGCGAATGCAGCCGCGCCATCGACTTTTCGCGCCCGTTGGCGTGTAGGGTGAACATCGAGCCGCCGTGGCCGGTATTGAGCGCGCGGACCAGCTGCAAGGCCTCGGGCCCGCGGACTTCGCCGACGATCAGCCGGTCGGCCGACATCCGTAGCGAGCGCTGAAGCAGGTCGGCGAGCGTGCTCACGTTGGGCACGCATTCAAGCGCGATCCAGTTCGGCCGTGGGCTCTCCTTGTCCGCGGCGGTCAGGTACAGCTCGCGGGTGTCTTCCATCGTCACGATCCGCTCGTGCTCGGGGATCAGGCCGATCAGGGTGCGCATGAGCGTCGTCTTTCCGGAGACCTGACCGCCGGAGATCATCGCCGTAATCCCGCGCTCGACCAGGAGCCGGAGCTGGTCGGCCTGGTCGGGGGTTGCGATCTTGTCCTCGACGTAGCGTTCCAATGGCAGATGCGTGCGGGTCAGCGAGCGGATGACCATTACCGGTCGATGGACCTCGGGCGGCCTGGTCATGGTCAAACGGAGACTGGGCGGCACCCGGATCGAGAGGAACGGCGAGGTCCGCGAGAACTCGCGGCCGGAGAAGACGGCCGCATTGGCGCCGATGTCCATCACCATGGCGTCGGTGAGGGGCGAGTCCTCCATCACCCATCGCCGCCCGCCGGAATCGACGACGGTCCGGCCGTCGCTGTAGACGATGTCCGAGAGCATGGCGTCGGCCTCGACCAGCTCGAAAAACCGCCGCAGCCGTCCTCGGAAGAACTCCAGCGCCACATCGGAAATGACCGACCCGCTCATTTCTCCTTCTCCTTCGCCACAGGCCGCGGCCGGCCTGCCAAGGAAGATGATACATACCTGACAGGTGCGCCGAACGCTCAGCCCCTGTCGCCAGCAAGCTGTTGATATAAATCAATATCGACAGAGCGGCCGGCCCACAAATGCTATTGCAATATGCTACATGCTACGCCACTGTAGCGGCGATGGCAAACCTGCCCCGAATCCTCCGGCGTGAGGATGGCCATGAACGACGCATTCAACATTTCCGGCCGTTTCGAGGCCGTTCTCGCCGCTCTGCTGCCGACGATCGAGGGCCTCGGTCTCTGGATCATCGGCGCCGGCACGGTGATGATCGTCGCCGGTCTGGTTCTTCGCTCGCGTGAGCCGTGGCTTGCCACCCTCACCTTTCGCGGGGTCGGGCTGGTCTGCCTTGGGATGATCATGATGGGCGTTTCGGTCGTCCTTTGAGCGTTCGCTCAAGGCGCGCCCGGTGGCTGATCCTGGCAATGATCCCTTTGGCCGGGTTGGCGCTCTACATCCCCCGGTGGTTCGGAGCGCCGCCGCTCGTTCTGCTTGAGACCGGCACGTCGATGCCGAGGGGCGTTTATGTCTACGACCACCCGCTGCCGGCCGCGCCGGGAGAGGTGGTCGTGCTCGCGAAGGCCCCGAATTGGGGGCGGTCCTACCTGATGAAGACGGTCGTCGGCCGCGCAGGAGATAACTTCTGCTGGGACGAGGGGCGGCAGGCGCAACGGCTGAACGGCCGGCTTCTCCCCGGCCCTTCGGCCCGGGCCCGCGAGCTGGGCGTTCCCGTCTGGCGGGACTGCCGCTCATTGCGGGACGACGAGTATGTCGGCCTGGGTGAGGGCTCAGACAGCTACGACAGCCGGTACTTCGGCCCGAGCCCGGCAGCCGTCATCTACGGCGTCTATCGCCTCGCCTGGGCGCTTCGGCCGTGATCCGGCGCGGACGGCCTCCCCTCACTGAGGCGAATCGTCCTTGTCGAGCCGGATGCCCGGGGTTCCCACGGCCCAGGCGCCGCCGTCGGCGGACGGCCCGAGCTGGGCCTTGAGCCACATCAACGCGAGGCGGACGATGGTGTTTTGCGACCACCCCCCCTGCTCGGAGACCGATCTGAGAAGACGGCGCGAGCGTTCCGAAACAAGGTAATGACGGCCCGGCTTTGCGGCCAGGTCCGGCAAGGCCGGGATGGAAAGCGTCTGGCGGGCAACGATAATCAGCAAATAGGCGTCGATCGCCGTTTCAATGATCTCCGACCCGGTGAGGCCGGACATGTCCACCACGGTGTCGATCCAGGCGATTTCCTCGTCGGACAGGCGGACGAAGAGAGACTCCAGACTCTTCTTTTGAGACCGCAAGATGATTTCCCCGCCGCTGGCGCATGAATCCCTCACCTCAGTGCCAATTCTTGTTCGGCTCATGACCCCACTTGAGCGGCCGGGTATGCTTCATAAGAAGCGAATAACGAGCGTCTGGGATCGCGTTCCGCGACATTTGCACGTTGGCACTTCAAATCATACCATCGGAAGGACACAATCAAAGCGGGGGGACGATCAACCGCAATCGCCATGGCCTTTACGGCCTGCATTCGTCCGGCGAAAGCGTCTGCAACGTCGGCGCGTTCAGCACAGGCGCAGCGTCTCGTTGATATAGAGACGGCCCAGGGTGCCGGCTTCGATGGTGATCACGGGCTCCCACGGCAGGGTCTTCTCAAGGACCTGGTTGCCGAACTGCCCAAGGGTGCCGCTCACTTCGCGCTGGTAGGCGTCGATCTGGGCGTTGGAGTTCGGAAGCGCGCCCCGCTGGCCGACGTTGAAGACGGTCGTCAAGACGCCTGCCATGATCGCGTTGCCCCAGCGCATTTCGACATCGCCGCCCATGCCGGCCTGGCCGCTTGCATCCGATCCGAGGGCGTGGCCAAGATCGACGGTATTGACCGACGAATCGCCCCCGAAGCCGACAGGGCTCGTCAACTGGGTCCAGACGATCGGCGCCCGGCGGTCCTGCAGGGTCAGCGAGCCGTCCTTCCTGACCTCGCCGGTGAGCTGGGCGCCGGCGGGAACCAGCACCTTGTTGCGATAGCCGGGGTCCGGCGAGAGGACGGGAGAGACCACACGGGCGACGACCGGTCCGCCCTGCTCGGTGTTGACCCTGGTTTCGAGCGCGATCTCCATGGACGATCCGGGCCGCAGGGCGCAGCCCTCGCCGAGCTTGACCCGCCGGCCGTCGCGGTACTCGGGCGGGCGAACCTCGACCGGCTCCATTCGCAAGGCCACGTCGCCGAGGCGTTCCCTGGGCAAGGTCGCTTTCTTGACCGGCGGCGGGGGCGGTGGCGAGGTCTTGGGCTCCGGCGCCGCCTGGGGCGCCGCGGCGGCGGCCGGAACGCCCGGCTGCGGAAGGATCACCGGACCATGGTAGGGCTTGATCTCCGGTGGCTCCTTGGCCTCTCTGGGAACAATCACGCGCCACATCGCCTGCGCGCCGATGATCGTCATCAGGATGGCGATGATGATCGCGGCGAGCACGAGACGCAGGCGATGGCCGCGCGCGGCCGGAAGAGGGATCGCACTGATCGCCATGGCGTTAATCCTTGTCCCTGGCCTTGCTCCTGTCGTTGCCGCCGATGCGAACGACCTCTTCGCCAAGCCGCAGCTCGGCTTCGGTGACGCGGCGATTCGTCACGAGGTAGAGCCCGTTATCGGTTTCGAGGACCTGGTAGGAGACCGTCTGCTCGCCCTTCTTGCCGGCGAACACCTCGGGCAGCGTCGGCGGCGGCGCGGCGAACGCGACCACCATCTTCTCCGCGTCCGCCCAGACGTCCGTGGGCATCCACGGCGCCGGCGGCTCCGACTTGGTCTTGACGCTCAGCGGTTCGCGCTCGCCGACGGCAGCCGGAGCCTGAGCCGCGCGCTGTTCGGTGCGCGCCGGGGGCGCGTGGTTGATCTCGACGACGGGCATCCCGCGCCAATCGTGGACCTGAAGCTGGAGGGTGTAGACGCCGCCATCGGTGATTACTGCGGCCTGGAGGTTGCGGCTCATGCACGGAACGAGCGGCTTCGCGGCATCCGCTCCGAATCGTTTCGAGCCGGGCGGCGCGCAGTTCGGCATGAGCGCTACGGTCGCCCGCTGCCCCGTTGCGCCGGCGTGGACGCTGAGGTCGTCGGACGAGCCAACAATGCCCGATGTCAGGCTCTCGCCGGCCGGCAGGAGGAGAATCGTCGGCTCCAGGGGCGCCACCGGGATCTGGTAGACGCTGCGCGGGTTCCAGTCGGCGATAACCCAGGTATTGCCCTGGATCTCCTCGCGCCTGAACGGCCGCGGCGTCTGGATGGGTTCGGGCTTCAGTGCAAGGGGAGAGCCGGCCGTTGGTGCCGGCGTGCGCTGCGCCGGCACCAACGGCGTGTAGGTCGGCGTCGTTTCGAGCCCCGAGTTCGTGCCGCACCCGGCGGCGCCCAGCGCCAACAGGGCGAGCGTGCGTTTCCAGGCCGCCGTCATCGCCGGCTCACTTCGGAGTCGGCCGGCAAAGCCGTGTGCGAAAATGCAACAGTCAACAGGCCGGTTGGACTCTTCTCTACTTCCTCGACGGTCTGCGGCTTCGACTTGGCCAGCGTGATCGTCCCGCCCTGGCTGGTCCAGGGGCCGGGACCGTTTTCGCCCAAGATCCGCTCACGCCAGGTCACGTGCGCGGTCGCGCGATCGGGCCTCGCCCGATCGACGATCGTCGCCTCGACGATCTCCACCTCGGCGCTCGATTTGCTCAGGGCCCCGGCCTGTTCCTTGCGCCAGGCATCGACAGACAGCCACAGGTCCTGCGCGGTCGTCGCCGCCAGCTGGCGGACCTGGTAGCGCTCGGTGCCGACATCGCTGGAGCGTGACCGCACCAGCCAGACCCACTCGCGCGCCGCCGCGATCCACACCCCGTCAGACGGGACCCACTCTTCGTAGCGGGTCAGAACGTGGCTCGGCAGCCCGGATTCCGGGATTTCGATCACCGAGACCTTGTTCTCGCACGCCCGCGCATTCGACCACCGCTCGACGCCTTGGGCGATGATCCCGACAGCCAGCGCCGCGCAGGCGAAGTGCGTCGTCCAGATGATCCGTCGACTCACCCCGATCGCCCGCCACAACGCCTCGCGCGAGGCCATCAGGGTCTTCTGCTCGTCCTTCCTCATTGTTCGC
Organism: Bradyrhizobiaceae bacterium; assembly: GCA_016793685.1. GTDB lineage: Bacteria > Pseudomonadota > Alphaproteobacteria > Rhizobiales > Xanthobacteraceae > Rhodoplanes. The sequence continues at coordinate 14,235 of JAEULX010000146.1, read as the reverse complement.
CATCCCTTCCCGCCTGAAGGGCCGGAGCGTTGTCAGGGTCGCCCTCCAGGCAAACGTCTTGGATTCTCGCCCCGGCCGGCCCGGTCGGTTTTCGCCGCGTGCGGAGGAGAGATTTTTCGGCGGTGATGCTGCCACAACTGTGTTGCACTCCGCTAGAACTGATTTTAACCTTCGAATCTTGCCATTGATCTGTCAAAAAGGGACGACCCCGATGACCAGTGAAATAATAGTCAATCGCTGCTTTCTTGCGATCGTGCTCACCTTGCTCGCCACGACGCTGGCCCACGCCGGCGACATGCTCGGCATCTATGACGCCAGCGACAACTGGGCCGCGTCGCTGACCAGCGTCGGCGTTCCCGCCGCCGTCTGCGGCATCGCCGTGGCCGGCGCCGGAATCATCACCCACAGCTGGTCGATGGCGGTCGGGACCGGCGTCGCGACCGCCGTCGGCGGCGCGGTGATCACCAACGCCTACGACGGCGCCCCGGCGTTGTTCGGCGGCGGAGCCGGCGGCGGCGATCTCTCGGGCTATGTGCCGGACGTCGCGGCCAGCGGCATCGTCCACCTCCTGCACGGACTCTTGGGATGAGCGAACCTGTCGAGGACGTTCAGGGATGGACGCTCCCGGAGACGCCGGGGCTCGGCCAACGGCCGCTCATCCTCGGCCTCCCCTACCCCGCCGCCGGCGGCCTGATCCTGGCCGCCATGTCGATGTCGCTCCTCGCCAACTGGTGGGCCGCCGCCATCGTCACCGTGACGTCGTTCTGGGCCCTGGGCGCGGCCCTGACCCGTCATGATCCCTGGCTGTGGGAGGTGATGATGGTTGCTGCCCGTTATCCCGGACGATTGGACGCCGGATGATCTTCAACAGGCCGAAGCACATCTCCGACTGCCTCGACTGGCTCTGGACCCGCGACCGGTCCATCGTCTTCACTGCCACCGGCGGGCTGATGGCAGTGGTCGAGGTCGTGCCGCCCGATCTCGAAACGGCCTCGGCGGAAGAGTCGGTGTCGCACCACGCGGCGGTGACCGCCGCGCTGAGCCAGCTCGGCAACGGCTGGAGCGTCTGGATCGATCAGTGGCGGCGGCAGGATCGCGGCTACCTGCCGCCGTCGGACTTCGGCGGAAACCACGCCGCCCTTTTGACGGACCGCTCGCGCCGAAGCGAATTCCAGGACGGCCGGGCGGTCTACTCCAATCGCCTGACTGTTGCCGCGCATTGGGTTCCGCAAGGGCGCGACGCCACCCTCGCCTACCTCCAGGACAAGTCGCCCCGCGACAGGCAGGTCATCCTGGAGACCTTTCGCGACGGCTCCGACCAGCTTTTTCTGGAACTCGCCCATCAATCGCCGAACGTCGCGATCCTCGAAGGCGATGCATTGGCGACCTATCTGGCCGAAACCGTCACCTACCGGCGGGTGCCGACGCATCTCCCCGAAGCCTTCCTCGCCCAGCACCTCGCCGTAGCCGACTGGACGGCGGTGCCGTCGCTCGTCATCGACGGCCTTCACGTGCGCGCGGTCGAGGTCCACACCTTCGGCCGGGCCACTCCGCTGACCTTCCAGGTCTTCCACGAGCTGCCGTTCGAGTGCCGCTGGACCACGACCATCCACTTTCTCGACCGGGAAGACCAGCGCAAGTCCCTCGCCCGGCTGAAAAGCGAATGGGCGCCGAAACGCTACGGCATGCTCGGCCACCTGTTCGAGGCGACGGGCTGGAAGCGGGTCGAGGAAACCGAGCGCAAGGAGATCGCCGCGATCCAGCGCAACCTCAGCCTGCTCGAAGAATCCATCGCCGACACCCGCGACGGCCTCGTCATCGCCACCGTCACCCTGCGCGTCTGGGACCCCGACCCTGCCCTCGCCGACGACAAGGCCCGCATCGTCCAGGGACACCTGAACGCGCGCGGCTGGCGCTCGCGGGTCGCCACCGTCAACGAGACGCCGGGCGCCATTGCCGATATCCCCGGCAATGCCGCCCGCGAACGTCTCAATGCCCGCCGGCCGCTCGTGCAGCTCGAACGGATCGGCCGCGCCTCGCCCGTCACCGGACTGACGGACGGCACGCGCGAGGACGCCCGCCTCGACGGCCCTGCTTTGCTGGTCGCGAAATCGCGCCGCCAGGGCCCGCTGTTTTTCGCGCTGCATTCGCCGGGTCACGACGTCGGCCACGCGCTGCTTGTCGGCCAGACCGGCGGCGGCAAGTCGGCGGCAATGAAGCTGATGGTCCTTCAGCATCAGCGCTATCCGGGCTCGACCCAGACCCTGTTCGATCATCGCCGCACCGCGATGATCGCGACGCTCGCCTCCGACGACAGCCAATGGCTCGAACTCGGCTCCGGCGGGATCGGGGTCCAGCCTCTTCGCGACCTCGACACCCCCGAAGGCTTTGCCTGGGCCATCGACTGGCTTTGCGGCGCCCTCGCCTTGCGCAACGTCGGCATCGATGCCCAGCTGGATCATGCCCTCGTCGAGGCGCTGAGCGCGCTTCGCAACCTCGACAAGGCGCAACGGACCCTGAGCGCCGCCTGCGCCCATCTCGGCGCCCACCGGGCCGCCCGCGACGCCCTCGCCCACTACACCGTCGGCGGCCCCTTCGGCCTCCTGCTTGACGGCGTGGTCGCCGGCTACGGCTCGGCGCGGCTGCTGTGCATCGACTACAGCAAGATCATGGGCATGGCGGAATCGCCGCTGATCCTGGCGGCCTGCTTTCGCCAGGTGTCCACCGAACGCATTCGCGGCACACACCCCAAGCTGGTCTGCATCGAGGAGGCCTGGGAGCCTCTGTCGCACCCCCTGTTCCGCGCGCAGGTCCTGGAGCTGATCCGCACCGGCCGGGCGCGCAAGGTGCAGCTCTGTCTTGCGACGCAAAGCCTGCGCGAGCTGGTCTCCGACGAGACGGCGGTGATCCTCGAACAGCTCAAGAACAAGATCTTTACCGCCCATCCCGAGGCCCGCCGGGCGCTGAACCGGCCTCTGTTTCGCAACGTCGGCCTGAGCGAAGCGCAGATCGACACCGTGGCCAATCTCCGCGCCAAGGCGGAGTACCTGATCGTCACCCCCGCCTACACCCGGATCGCCAACATCGAGCTCTCGGGCGAGGCGAAAGCCATTTGTGCGTCGTCCTCGCCCGAGGACTTGGCCCGCGCCGAGGCGATCCTGGCGGCCGGCATCCGGCCCGGCCGCCCGTTCTGCGAGCGCTGGCTGAAGCCCGAGGAGAACCGCGATGAAACTTCCGTCCATGATGGGAGCGCTGAGCCTGAGCCTTCTGTCATCGCCGGCGATGGCGATGACCACGGGTGGCGAGACGATCGGCTGGACGCGATTGGCGGAGCAGCCGCTTGAGTCCGCCGAAGCCCTGGGCACTGCCGTGCTCGCCATCGGGATTGCCCTCGCCGGCGCGAACCTGATCCCCGGCTTCGGCTACCACAGCTTTCCGTTCAAGCTCCTCGCCGCCGGCGCGGTGCTCGCGCTCGGCGCGGCGGCTCCCGGCACCATCCTCGGCGCGACGCCGTGAGCGGCGGCACCGCCGGGGACGAAGAACGGCGCCCGCCCGGCGAAGACGGCGGCGAGGACACCGCGACCGGCCGGCGCGAGCTATTGGCCGGCCTGCTGGCCGCCGTGGCCGGCGGGAGCGTCCTGGCCGGCGCCGGCGCCGCCGAGGCCGCCCCGTTCAAGGATCTGTTCGATGACCTCGACAAGGGCGACGTCAAGGGCCTGATCAAGCTCTTGATCCGCGCCTTCACCCTCGCCGCCCCCGTGCCCATCCCGCCGGCGGTCTGGGGGATGATCAACGTCCTGTTAGAATATCTCGGCAAGGCCGGCGGCGATACCATGACCCGTGTGGCAACGATCGGCCCGGCCATGGAGGCCAGCTATCCGACCGAGGCCGTCGCCACGCCCATCGATCAGCGCGAGGCGACGCGTTATCAGGCGGAAGCCATCCGCGCCCGCGCCGACGAGTCGCTGAACATCAACGCGACCGTCGCCGAAGCCCAGGCGGACATGCTGACCGACGAGAGCCTGCTTGTCGCCAAGGCGCAAGCGGCCTCCGCCAGCGGCGCCGAAGGCCTAACCCTGCTGTTGCAGTCGATGCTGGCGATGCAGGGTTCGACGAACGCGCGGCTCGGGATGCTGTCGATGCAGATGACCGCCCTGAACCAGACGCTGGCCGACATGCACCTGCTGCACGCCAACGAAAAGCATCAATCGTCGCTTATCGAGAAGGACGTGATCGGCGACACCGGCGCCGTCGCCGAAGCCGTGGAACGGATACAGTAGAGGCCAGGCCGATGGAAGGACTGGACGTTCTCAACATCGTCGCTGAGCTGGTGAACCAGGCCAAAGCGGCAATGACGGTCGTCTCGACGGCGGCGGTTCCGTTCGCGCTGACGATCGCCTTCGCCGTGTTTCTCTTCTCCCTCGGCATCCGTCTTGCACAGGGCGCCGAAGGCGTTAGCGGCGGCGTGATCGAATGGATCGTGCAGACCGGCCTTATCGTTGGCGCCGTCACCTTCTGGCCCCTGGTCGTCGAGGAGTCCTACAACACCGCGCAAGAGGTCAGCGTGTTGATCTCGGGCCACGGCATCAGCGGCCTCGATATCGTTCATCGCGGCTACGATCTGTTCATCCGGGTTGCAGAGCACGGCGTAAGCGGAGCGGTATGGAACCCACTGAACTGGGCGCCGTACCTCATCATGGTCGTTCTGGCCTTGGTCCTTTTTGTCGTTCACATCCTGCTAAGCTTCATCGTTGCCGCCGCCGTCCTTCAGTTTTGGATCGGCGCGGCTGCGGTCGGCATTGTCGTCCCCTTCGCGCTTGTCCGTTCCGGGCTCGGTTCCATCGGCTACCAGGCGATGGCGTTCATCGTCTCTTGCGTGGTTCGCCTGATCGCCATCTCCGCGATCATGGCCTTCGGCGACGAGCTGGCGACAAGCGTCATGGTTCCCGGTGAGGACGAAGCTCTGACGCTGCTTGAGATTGCTGCCGCCGACCTCACCGTCGGGCTTGTCGCCTTTCTCGCCTGGAAGGCGTCCTCCTGGGCCTCGCAGATTGCCCGCGCCTCGCCCGGCGGAACGGGCGTGACCGCACTCGTCAGCGCCGCCGTTCTGGGCGCCGGCCGTGGCGGCGCGGCCATGGTCTCCGGCGGAGCGGCCGGCGTCGGCGCCGGAGGCGGCCGAGCGGGTGGTTTTGGCGCCGGTGGAGGTTCGGGCGGCGGCGCAACCCGCGCGGCGAGCGCCGCCGGCGGCAGCGGCGGATCGAGCCGTGGTTCGGGACGGGTCGGGAGGAAATCCTCGCCATGAGCCATCTCAGACTGGTCCATGACGCAAGCCGCGCAAAAGACCTCGCGGCCGCTCGCGACCAGCTCCCTACCTTTGTGTGGGGAGCCGTCATCATCGCGACGACAGTATGCGGCCTTGGCTATGTGGGCCTTACGGCCTACGGCTTGGTGCAGTCGTTGCACGGGCCATGGTCGGCGCTGAGCGCCGTCAATCTTGGCTTCAACGTTGCGATGTGGATTGGGCTTTCGGTCTGGATCGCTCGGCTGTTCGGTCCGAACCCGTTCGTCCCGAGGGCGCCGGACACCGGCGAGCCCGAACAGGGAAAAGCCTGCGCTTACGGCACCGAAGCCGATCCGGGATTTTTTACCAGGCTGGCGTGGACGGCCGCTGCTCTCGCCCTCCCACTGCCGACCCTCGCGCTTCTCTGCATCAGAAACGCCAGCCGGCGGACCAGGATGATCCTCGCTGCCATGGCCCTCTTCACGTTCGCGGTGCTCGTGCTCTCGGTCCTTCTTGTGGATAGGCCCCCGGAGCCGCCTCATCCGCTGAGCTCGACTCACCAGACACGCTAGCTAAAGCTCTGTATTGACGTATACAGGTTAGCGTGCAAATGTGTATGCACATCTGTAACTATGCACGTATGCACATAAACATGAAAACGCTCGCGATAATCAGTCAGAAGGGTGGCGTCGGCAAAACGACCATTGCCACCGCGCTCGCGGTTGCCGCCGAGAGCGAGGGCAAATTGACTGCCGTCTTCGACCTAGACCCGCAGGCATCGGCCTCCTTCTGGCACGATACGCGTGAAGCTCAGACGCCAGCCGTGGTCTCGATCCCTCCTGCCCGTCTCGGCCATGTGCTGAAAGCTGCTGCCGAAACCGGCTGTCAACTCGCGGTCATTGATGCGCCGCCCTTTGCAAAGGACATCGCTTATGAGGCGGCGAAGAATGCCGACTTCATACTGATCCCTACCCGCCCGGCCGTTTTGGACGTCATGGCTATGACCCGCACCCTTGAACTGGTTCGCCATTACGCCAGACCGTCGGCTGTAGTGCTGACGTTTTGCCCAGTCCAGGGTCGCGAGATCGCGGACACGGAAGACGCGATAGCGCAGCTTGGTGCTGACCTAGCTCCGGTGCGCATCCACAACCGTGTCGCGTTCTCTCGCGCGCAGCAAACCGGGCTAACGGCCCAGGAGTTCGAACCGGCCGGTAAGGCCGCGTTGGAAATCAAACACCTATACGATTATACGTGTATACAGCTATTCACTGGCACTAGTGAGATTGGTTCTCATGACTAAAGGCCCGAACTCGCTACAAGCCGTGCTTGAACGGCAAGCGCGAGAGCTTTCCGAAGCGCCCACGGCGCCATCCAGCGCGCCGATGGCCCGCAAACGTGCTGAAAAGCAGGAACCTAAAGCGGAGAAATTCTACCGCGCATCACGCGAAGGCAAGCGCCTCATCGCCGGGCACTTCCGCCCCGAGTTGGCGAAGCAGCTCAAGCTGCTGGCTGCCGAGGAGGAAACAACCATTCAGGCGCTCTTGGAGGAAGCTCTTGGCCTTCTGCTCGTGAAGAAGGGCAGGAAGGGTATAAAACCATAAAACCATACCTGCATACTGGCATGCGGGCATACTGGTGTACTGGTATACACGCATGCCAGTATGCACAGCACCGCAGCACCTAGCCTCATGCAGACACTCGCGAGTAGGAGTAGAGGCATGACACAACAAGTAGCACAGCAATACGTTGCCGCGCCCCACAAATTGAGGCAGTGTTGCCAAAAGGCCTTGGTTGGCCAGAGGGACGCATGAAGCAGGACGAACTAGAAATACCAGGTCTGGTCCCGGCTTCCGCCGCGACGGCGCGGCTCAAGCCTTTAGGTCAGATCAAGCGCCGTTTGATTCAGGGCAGTGCTGAACTCCAGGAATGTGAAGCCGATAGCATCGTCTATCAGCACAGTGTCCTGTGCCAGACGGTCATGCCTTACCGGAATCCGGGGGAGACCACACGGTTATGGAACCGGAAGCAAGGCGCTGTATGTCTCGAAATCGAGGCCGGCCGTGCGTTTGACCGTCGTGCTAACGGCTTCGTGAACCTGGGCCTTCCCTACGGACCAAAGCCGCGATTGGTGTTCTACTTCCTGAACACAGAGGCGGTGCGGACACGTTGTCCTAAAGTAGAAGTGGGTGATACCCTTACAGCATTTACCAAGAGGCTTGGCCTCTCTGCCAACGGCCGCGACCTTCGGGTAATGAAAGAGCAGTTGGCGAGGTTTTCAGCAGCGCGATTCTACTTTGGCTTACCGAACGCTGATGGCAGCGACACTACCATCAAAGGCGACATTATTGAGGGTTTTGACCTCTGGTTTCCCAGAGACGAGCGCCAGCGAGTGTTCTGGCCGGAAGCTGTTCGCTTCTCCGAGCGCTATTTTAACAGCCTTATGGCTCATGCGGTGCCGCTCAATGAGCGGGCTATTGCGTTGCTTTCACATACAGCCATGGGGCTCGATATTTACACGTGGCTTGCCCAACGGCTTCATCGCGTGAGGCCTGGCAAGCCAGGATTCGTTTCGTGGTACAACCTGAAGGACCAGTTCGGGCAAGGGTTCGGGCGCATGGATAACTTCAAACGAAAATTTTGCGATACCCTTCGCGCCGTTCACTGCGTATATCCAGATGCCCGTGTCGACATGAATGAGCAGGGGCTTATCATTGAGAACAGCCCGCCGCCGATTGCATGCCGACTTCTCAGCCTGAAATAGACCTCGATCCCGAACCTTACATCGTGGTCTATCGCGCCGCCTGCCGCGCAGGCATTCCGCCACATGACGTTGCGGCAGTCATCCATCGCGCCATTCGCAAAGCGACCGGATTACCCCCCATCAAAGCCCGTCAGTGGTTCGGTCATCATCTCCTGGCCCGGCAAAGCGAAGAGTTCAAAGTCATCCTTTGACTACGGGCAGTTGGTAGGAACGGGGCGGCCGCGCGTCGCGGACTGGACCGTTCCGGTTCTCCATGCTCTTTAGCCAAGCCTGCACGGCAACTCTGGTGGTGGCCAAGGTAAGCCACGGGCAGTTGGTAGGAGATCCCGATCAGAGCACGGGCAGTTGGTAGGAGCGATCACGCGAGGTAGGCGAATCGGGTCGTCGCTGATTCTCGTGAATCCACTGCCTGTCCTGTGCATAACATCGCTATCACCAACACATATCCACGGGCAGTTGGTAGGACAAACCACGGGCAGTTGGTAGGATGTTCGCTCTTCGTTCACGGGCAGTTGGTAGGACAAACCTATATTTCTTACCGATAATCTTCCGGTAGTTGCCAAGCTCCCTTTGATGAACAAAACTTCTATCAATCATTACAAAACCGAATCAGCCTCCGATACCTCTTTCAACTATCGTGCGCCCCTGGCCCTTCGGGCCACCCGCGCCCCCCACCCATTAGTTTTTCGGCGTTCGCTTCGCTCACACGTAGCTAAAAGGTGAGGGGGCTCATTGCCGCCCCCTCACACACCCCCGCTAGGATATTTCCAGCACGATGATGCGAGGGTAGAATCCAAACCACGGTACAGCCGGGGACGGCGATGACCGTGCACGGTGATCGAGACCACCAAGGCAAAGCCCCGTAGGACCCCCCGCGGGGCTTTGCTGCGTCAGGTCCTCCAGCTTGCTGAGCATCGTCCATGCTGGAAGCAGGCTGTTAACGCATCCCCGCTATCTTTGCCGGCATGGACAACCGCGACCCGGACGACAACCCCTTTCTGGCGCTGTGGTTCTTGATGGACCTCATCTGGGGCCGGCTGCTGTGGCCTCTCGTGATTGCCAACGCGCTCGCGGCGGCCTGGCTGGGATACCATGGCTGGCAAAGCTTCCTGGCGTTCCTGGCGAGCTTCTAGCCCGGCAAGAGGGCAGGGGCCTCACGCGTGCTCGCGGTCCCGCTCGACGGGAGGACGCCGCCGCGCGGCAGTCCGCACCATCGCATGATCGCGACCCGGCTGCCGGCGCTCGCGCACGAGATCCAGGGCCGCGCCCTTGCGGTTCTCCCGCGCGACGGCCGGCGGCAGCCGGTCGAGGTCGTCGGTGTAGATCCTGGCTTTGTGGCGCGCGCGCGAGATCGCAACGTAGTAGACGTCCCTGGCCGTCGTCCGGCTGTCGGTCCGCGCCTCGATGAGCACCCGCTCGGCCGTCAGGCCCTGGGCACTGTGCACGGTTGTCGCGTAGGCGTGTTCCAGGTGCAGCGGCCGGTCCGCCGGCAGCTCGACGCGCCGGCCCGCGGCTTCAAGCGTGATCCGGTCCGCCGCCACGGCCGCGACCGTAAAACGGTCGCCATTGGCCAGGTCGCGGCCGGCATCGTTGCGGGTGATCCGCACCCGGTCGCCGACGGCCAGTTCCGAGCGCTCGGGCTGGTAGATCGACAGCCTGGTGTGGGTCGCCGGCGAAAACGTGATTGGCGTCTTGTCCGGACCGGCAACGGTGAGCCGGTTGCCGGGGCCGGTGTCGAGCACCTGGTAGAGTTCGCCGCGTTGCAGGCCGCTCCTGTAGGTCTTCTCCGGCTGGATCGCATCGCCGACGCGGTAGTTCCTGCTGTAGCGTCGTTCGGCCTGGGTGGAGTCACGGCGAATGAGGGTGTCGAACGCGCGTCCGCGACCTGCCGTTCCGCTCGCTTCACGGACGCGGGCCTTGATGTCGCGCCGCGCCTCGTTGGTGCCCGAGACGATCAACGTGGCCTCCCGCTCGGCCGGGCTCAGCGCCATGAAGTCGCGGACCAGCTCGGCCCGCCGGCCGGCATCGTCGCGGATCTCCCTCACCCCTGAAATCTTCGCGAGCGAGTCGTCCGTGTTCCCGCGCGCGGCCAATTCCACGGCCGCGCGCAGTGCCGGATCGCGCTGGCGCTGAATGTCTTCCATCCGGGCGGTGCGCATCCCGGCGGCCTGCAACTGGTCGAAGGGCCGCCCGGCCTCGATGGCCTTGGTCTGCGCCGTGTCGCCGAGGAGAACGACCCGCGCGCCGGCGGCCTCGGCGAGCTTGAGGGCCTGTTCCATGAGCCGGGTCGGCACGACGCCGGCCTCGTCGATCACGACGACGGTGCGCGCGTCCAGGTCCTTGTCCTTGGCCCGCAGGAACGACGCGAGCGTTTTCGCCGGCACGCCAAGCTCGCGAAGGGCCTTGACCTGGCTGCCGTAGGGAGCGAGCGCGCGGACGCGGTAGCCATGGTCCTCGACGATCCGCTTGGCGGTCTCCAGCATGTGCGACTTGCCGGTGCCGGCGAAGCCCTGGACGCCGATCACGCGGTTGGTGGCGGTTGCCATCAGCGCGGCGGCCTCACGTTGCCCGGCGTTGAGGTTGGTCGCGGCGAGCCGCTTTCGGGCGGCGTCCTCGGGCACGACAGCCGCGACCTGGCCGCGCCCGTCCCGCTCAATGGACAGAATGCGCTTCTCGCGGGCCAGCGCCGTCTGCGTGGTGTAGCGGCCATCGGCCATCGTTAGTCCGCCGGTGCGGATCGCGTCATCGACGCGCCGGCGGGCGAGGGCAGGGGCCACGCCCTTCGTGATGAGCAGGTCGATCCAGGCGGCACGGCTGAGGTCGGCGCAATCGCCGGTTTCGCTCGCGGGCCGGAACACCGGCGCTTCGCGGATGAGGTAGCCGGCCTCGGTCTGCCGCTTGACCTCGGCCTCCACATCGCGGAGCTGAACCCGGCCGACACCGTGCTGCATCGCCACGTCGATCATCTCGCGCGCGCCGATGACGGCCTGGCGCTCGCTCAGGTGATGGACGGCGTAGCGCACCGCGCGCCGGGCCGCTTCCTCGCTCGGCAAGGTATCGTCCGGCCGATCCCGCGAACTCTCCGCCTGGCTTCGGTCGTGCCCCGCCCACTCGCGCCGGTCGAAGTCGATGCCGAGCGCGCCCGCCCGGGCCTGCCACTCGGCAAAGACCTCGGCCCGGTCGACGACGCCCTTGCGGGCGCGGGTCTCCAGGGTCGCGTCCTGCTTTTCCGCCGTGCTCGCCTGGTCGCGGCTCGATCCGCGCTCGACCAGGCGCTCGTCGATCTGCCGGGTCCGCCGGCTGAACGCGGCGATCTGCTCGCGACCGATGTGGGCCAGCTCGAACGCGCCGTCGCGCTCGTGGCGCAGCGCGAAGCCCTGGTTTCGGAGCTCGGCGGCGAGCTCGGCGCGGTAGACCGCGCCCAGGTGGCGCAGGGACTTGATGATTTCGTCGTTCTTGAGCGCGCGCCATTGCCCGTCGCTGCGTTGCGTCAGGTTCATGACGATCGCATGGGTGTGCAGCTGCGGGTCGCGTTCGCGGCTGGTCTCGTGGCGGAACTTGCCGACGATCAGGTTGCCCGAGCGTTCGACCCGCGCCTTGCCGCCCACCTTGCGCCGGGCGAGCGCCCGTTCCTCGGCCGCCTTGACGGCGGCGCTCACCGCCCGGTCGTGCGCCGCGATGACGCGGGCGTCGCCGCCGACGAGGGCCTGGATCGACACACTCTTGGGCGCCGAGAACGTCAGGTCGATGCCGATTCGTTCGCGGGCATCGGCGCGGGTCGAACCCCGGCTCACCCGAACCTCCGGCGCCACCTGGCCGGCGAGCAGTTCCTTGAACCGCACGGAGTCGATCTCGCCGGCGAGGCCGAGCACGCCGGCGCCGGCACCCTGCCATTCCTTCGCCGCGCCTTCGTGAGCGTAGTAGTCGTCCGCGCCGTCCTCGTAGTAGGCGGCGGCTTGGCGGATGTAATTATGGCTGGTGAGGACCTTGGCGCTGAGCATAGCTAGCCTCCCAAATGCCCGCACGTTCGTTCGACAAAGCCGGGATGGCGATTTTCGAAGGGGTGATAGGCGGTCTGGAAGCGCGCGATCGGCCGGTCGCCGACGATTGCGAGATAGCCGGCGAGGTCGGGCAGGGCGGTCAGCTCGGACGGTGCGACGACCCGCTCGCGCTCGTGCACCGTCTGCCGGCCGTCGCTGCTGTTGCGCCAGCCGATGCTGCTGCTCTTGCGCTCGCGCTCGACTTCGTGCTCGCCGAGCGCCCGGCTGAAATCCTCGGCTGTGGCCGGGTCCGATTTCGAGATCCGCAAGACCGCGAGCGAGGAAAAGCAGCTGCGCAGCGTCTGCGCCTTGGCGCGGCCATAGCTGTCGTCGAGCTGCGCGGTCGATTGCAGCCCGGCGACGACCCGCAGGCCGTATTTGCGCCCCTTGGTCAGGGCCGCTTCGAGCGTCGCCAGCTTCTCCAGCGAGGCGAGTTCGTCGATGAACACCCAGATCCGCCGGTTTGCGTCCTCCGGCATCGACAGGATCGAGACGAACAGCGCATCGGTCCACGCCGAGATCAGCGGCTTCAGCGCCGGCCCCATGTCCTCGCGCCAGGTGATCCACAGGTTGCCGGCGTCCGGGGTTTCCAGCCAGGTGCGCAGCGAGAACGCGCCGGGCGGCATGGTCACATGCTCGGGCAGCTTGTCGGAGAGAATGAACCGCGCCGACGACAGCGCCTTGCTCGCCTGCGACGAGCCGACGAACAGCGATTCCGCGAGCGTGTCGGTGAGAAAGTCCTGCAACGCCTCGGCCGGCGCGATCGTCGTCCAGCGGAACAGCTCGCGGATCGACGGCTGACCGAGCAGGCTCAGCTTGCGGGCGGTCTCGCGCAGGAGCAGGCGGCCGTAGCCGGCCCATTCCTCGGCTTCGGGCGTCTGGCCGGGCGGCACCAGCGATAGCGCGTAGCGATGAAAATCGTAATCGGCGCGGATCTCGTTGAAGAACGACCAGCCCTCGGTGCGCCGGTCGTAGGGGTTGAGGATCACGTCGCCGTCCTGGCCGAACTTGGCCAGCATATCGCCGTTCGGATCGAGGCAGATCATCCGGTCGCCGCGCGCCGCCGCGCCATGGACGATCTCGCGAAACAGGGTCGATTTGCCCGCGCCCGTCCCGCCGCCGATCAGCATGTGCAGGTTCTCGACGCTTGTGGGAATGGGAATGCCGGCCACGCTCACCTGCCGCTTGCGTTCGCCCGTCAGCCGCCGCAGCTGCCGGGCCGAGACGATGCGCGTGCCGCGAAGGAACTTCCGGAAGGGCGCGCCGGCGAACTCGTCCTGGGCGAGCCGGGCCATCGTCCAGACGCAGAACAGCGCCAGTGTGAGGCCAGCGAGGAGCGCCAGGAGCAGAACAGGCTTCTGCGGGGTCGCCAGAGCAAGGGCGGACAACGCCGCGAGCTTGTGATCCGCCGGCAAGGGCTCGGTGTGCTGGACACCCGCCAGCCAAGCCGAAGCCGGAAGCAGGACCAGGATGGCCGTCGAGATGCGCCGGCGTTCGCTCAGCATCATGTCCGCTCTCCGGTCGCGCCGGTCCAGACGGGCAAGCCCTGGCGGCGCAGCTCGCCATGGACCATCCTCAGTTTATCGGCGTCGACAACACTGCGCAGCAGCAACAGCACCTCGACCAGCATGGCCGTGCTCGGGACCCCGCTCGGGTCGGGAGCGGCTTCGCCGGCGGGCGAATCCTCGTGCGAGGTGGGGCCGCTTTGCGCGTCCAGGATAAGCCTGCGCAGCTCGGCGAGCTGCTCGCTCACCTGGTCGCCGTCCTCCAGGCGACGGCGCAGGTAGGTCGTCAGCGGCATTCCGCGGCGAGCCGCGTCGTCCTCGTATTGCCGCTTCCGGTCGATGCTCAGGCGGAGATTGATCGGATCGCTGAGCGCCATGGGGGCTGTAGTCCGTCCTGTAGCAGACAGACCGCAGCGTTATCATGAGGTTATGGCAATTTTGTAGTTGTAAAACACTACAGCCGAAACCGGCCCATCCCAAAAATACGTTCTACATCAACAGGTTATATCACCTGAAGAGGTGCGTATGGTGTATGCGGCCGTTAAGGGCAAAACCGCGCCTTCCACTTCAGGCGAAAACGCCCAGAAAAGCGCCGATGCCCGCTTAAGGAGGGTATCGAATCGACCCGATCGGCGAAAGCCGATCGGC